>JBFYXR010000228.1:0-8212 GCA_041310455.1 Desulfobacteraceae bacterium
GCAGGGCAGAGTTCCTCGCTGCCCTTCGCACTCAATGCCGCAAGCTGGGCGTCTGACAACGCATCGCTGTCCGGGTCCTCCGCAAGGCAGTTATGGCGCCCTGATGAAAGGAGCAGCTCAATATTATATCGCCTGGCCTCTATAACCCGCGGGGAGGACGTCCTTACGACCATATTCGGGGCTGCTGGAGTGGAGCATGATGCAACAAGCGCCCTTGCGCCCTCCACCTCAACAAGACATATCCTGCACGCCCCTGTGGGCGTGGTCCCCTTCAGCCGGCACAGGGTTGGGATATTTATGCCGTTTTCCTCCGCGACTTCAAGAATTGTCTGGCCCTGTTTAAAATTTATTTCCTGATGATCAATATTGATCATGTTGTTGCTCATAATAGCCTCTCAAGATTCTGACTTTTTCAAGACCTGGATTCACTGGATGATAAAAGTTTTTAAGCAAAAGCCGGTCTTTTTCTTAATTTTTTAGAATTAACATGTTGCCTGTTCTGAGTCAAGGCTGATAGGACTATAGAGCCATCCGGGCATGCACCTATTCAAACTCCTCCGATTCCTCCGATGGATAGAAGAAATCAGCTCCTTCTTTTCTTATCTTTGCAGGGTCTTCCCTGACAAGGTATTCCTCTGCCTTTTCCCTGAAGATCCTGGCCTGTTCCTCCATGTTCTTTATCTTTTCAATAACGCCGTTTTCCCTGAGCATGCCTTTTATCAGAAGGAAGATCTCTTCGCTGCCGTAAAGAAAGTCCCCTTCATGCATGATCTTGCACGCCACCATGCATTTGAAGGTGTCGAACCTCATCTGCTCCGCGACCTTGTCCATACCTTTTACAATATAATCTATCTCCTCCTTCATATGAGGGCTCTGAAGCAGCCTGCCTTTTTCCTGGTATATCTCCTCATCAAGCCTCCTGATAAGGTTCTCAGGGAAACTATTGTCAACGACAACTACAATATCCATGTCGGAACCCTGAACCATTTTTCGGGTGCTCCTTTCAGGGCGGGGCACATCATGGGCCATGTTGAATACTATATCCCCGGCAAGTATGAAACAGGCATGATCTTTAATGTAATCGTCATCCCCCAGGCGGCCTGCCAGGACAGCCACAAGGTTGCGTGCCAGATCTGATTTGTATCTGCTTATCTTTTTGAAATGGTTTTGCAGGGCCTCGGCCTTTCTTTCCGTGGTCGCATTGTCTGCAGCAAGACCTATGACCGAATATGTAAGGAATTCCCTCAGGATTGAGGGAGACAACCGGGCATAGCCTTCAATCTTCCTGTCAAGGCGAAGATACCTTGTGCCAACGATGCTCACGGAAAGTTTTTTTGAAAGCCTGCAGGACCGCAGGATGATCAGCGGGTCCTCATCAATGCAATTAAGGAGTTGCGATCCTGTTAACGGCCCCTTGCTTTTAATTATTTCTATTATCCTGTCTTCCATTATTTTTAAATTTTCCATAATAATGAGCCGATCTTTAAGCTTAAATTCTCAATCTGATCCGGGATTATCCGTTTTTCTGCGTGGTGATTGATTCCCGGTTTATTGCATCGGTTAATTCCCCCGGTCTGTTTATGTTATAAAAGGAGCTCAGCAGAGGGTCATATTGTTTCATCTCATCCTCGTTGATGAACCTTGTGCGGATTGCCTGATAGAATTTATTTATCATGCATTCCCCTGAATCTATCAGACCCCTTATGGCAGGGATGCAGGTTTTTGAATACAGGGAATGAAGCGGCTCCATCTTCCAGCCTATCTTGGGGATCACTGCATCATAGCCGCTGCCGTTCATCTCCGCGATATAACGGATAAGGCATTCATTCAGAAAGGGCATATCACATGCTACAAAGAACCCGGACCTGTCGGCCATGCTTTCGAGCCCTGTGTATATGCCGCCCAGGGGGCCAAGCCCCTTAATAATGTCTTCATACATGGAGATGCCCAGAGAGGAATACTCGCCGGGATCGTTGGCGATTAAAATCAGCTCCTCAAAGACCGATCCCATTATTTCGATAACCCTCTTGATCAGCTGCCTCCCGTTTACGTCGGCAAAGGCCTTATTGCTGCCGAAGCGGCTGCTCTTCCCGCCGGCAAGTATTACTCCCGTGACCCCGCCGATGTATGGCATGGGTTTTCCGGCATTTCTGTTTTCTGCTGTCATAATGCTGTATATGATGAATTCATTGTTTCTATGTAAAATGGATACGGGTCTGCTGAAAGACCCCTTGCTTTAATCGCCGTTAGATATTATATTCAATCCGTCAGGAAAACTGCCTGATGATCTACTGTGATCCCGCCTGTACAGATGTGCAGGCTACCGATCGGATTAGCACAAATAATGAGTAAAATCCAGAGGATTCATGCATGAACAGAGACCCCTACAGTATCGCGGCGAAAAGGGCTGCCGGGCGTCCTCCGGAACAGAGGCCTGATTTTGATCAGCTTGAGGCGACGGAATTATTCTGTCCTAAATGCCGCATGGCTGCCCCTGTAAGAAAATACCTCCTCCTTGTATTGCCGGAGGGGGATAAATATGAATACCGATGTCAATATTGCGGAACCGCGGTGGGAGACAAGATAGACCGGGGCAGCAGGTACAGGAGCGTATTTTGAAGGAAAGAGACATTATTATAATAGGTTCAGGGCCTGCCGGGCTGACTGCCGCCATATACATCGCCCGTGCAGGCTATAAGCCCCTGCTTATAGAGGGTATTCCCGCCGGAGGGCAGCTGCTTATAACGACTGAAGTGGAAAACTTCCCGGGGTTCCCCGATGGTATCTCGGGGCCCCAGCTTGTAGAAAATATGAGAAGGCAGGCCGAAAGGTTCGGCACGGAATTTCTCATGAAGGAGGTAACCGGTGTTGATTTCAGGAGTTATCCCTTCAGGGTGCAGGCTGAAGATGATGAATATTCCGCCAGGGCGGTGATAATAGCGACCGGCGCCAGGGCAAGATACCTTGACATCCCGGCTGTTGAGGCCTTCAGGGGAAGCGGGGTTTCCGCCTGCGCCACATGCGACGGATTCTTTTACAAGGACGCTGTCCTTTTCGTGATCGGAGGAGGCGATACGGCAGCCGAGGAGGCCCTTTTTCTTACCAAGTTCGCGAAAGAGGTAAATATAGTCCATAGAAGGGACAAACTCAGGGCAGAGAAATACATGCAGGACAGACTCTTTGAGAACCCCAGGATCAGGGTCATATGGAATTCGATCGTGGTTGACATAAAGGGGACAAAAGAGGCCGGGGTTCAGGGCATAGCCTTAAAAAATGTCAGTACGGGCGAGGTAACCGAAATGGAGGCCGACGGCGTGTTTATGGGGATAGGCCACTCTCCGGCGACCGATATTTTTAAAGGCCAGATCGCCCTTGATGAAAACGGATACATCATATGCACCGAGGGCGCCAGGACCAGCGTTGGCGGCGTATTTGCGGCGGGGGATGTAAGAGACCCGCACTTCCGCCAGGCAATTGCAGCCGCGGGGACCGGGTGCAAGGCGGCCATTGAGGCCGACAGGTATTTAAGAGACAGGAAATAAGCCACGGTTAAATCATGTTGAAACGGCGCAGGGCACAGGGCGCAAGGCCCGCGGAATTAGAAAATTTTCATTGAGGCCCTTCCCATTGACAAAATAAAAGCCTCATGCTAATCCAGAATGAAAACAGCAAAGGAGATATTATGGGCAATACACTGGAAGTAACCGATGACACCTTTGATACGGAGATAGTAAACTCACCTGTTCCCGCGGTTGTGGACTTCTGGGCCACATGGTGCGGCCCCTGCAAGATGATAGGGCCTGTTGTTGAGGAACTGGCAGGTGAATACAAGGGAAAGGTCAAGATCGCCAAGATGGATGTTGACAATAACCGGAACACCCCTGCAAGGTTCGGCATAAGAAATATCCCTACGCTTATTTTTTTCAAGGGCGGCGAGGTTGTAGGTACAGTAGTGGGGGCACAATCCAAGACCTCCCTGGATGAGCAGATTAAAAAGCTTTTATAGATCCCCGCTATCCACGGATAAGAGGAAAAATGTTAAATTTAAAAAAATATCTAAGATATATCCTTATTGCAGGTTCTCTGCTGATTTTCTCTGTTGCCTGTACAGGGTGCTCCTCGACCGGGAAAAAAAAGGATATCTATGAAAGGACCCCTGCCGATCTCCTGGCCGAAGGGCAGGAGAAACTTGACAAGGCGGAGTTCAAGTCCGCCACAAAGCTCCTCCAGGCCATCAAGGACAGATATCCCTACAGCAATGAATCGATTATTGCAGAATTAAAACTGGCTGATTCCCTGTTTCAAAGGGGAGAATACGATGAGGCCCTTACAAACTATGACGATTTTGAAAGGCTTCACCCGAAAGACAAGAGTGTGCCCTATGTCATATTTCAGAAGGGCATGTGCCATTTTCTGCAGATAAAAAGCATGGACAGGGAGCAGGCCCAGGTAGCTGAGGCAAGGGATGAATTCGAACAGCTTATCCGGAGATACCCTGATAATGAGTATTCCCTGAAGGCGCGGGAGAAGCTCAGGCAGTGCCTGGTCTATCAGGCCGAATATGAATTATATGTGGGGCTCTTCTATTATAAAACCAAGAGATACCAGGCTGCCCTGGACAGGCTCACCTATCTCATGGAAAATTATCCCGACGTGGGTCAATACGAGGAGGCTCTGGAATATATAGCCAGGTGCAGGTTAAAGCTGGCTCAGGCAAAGAAATAAATCTTTAGTTTTTAAACCACGAAATACCCGAAACACACGAAAGTTTTCTCACTTTACTTTAAAACGTAACTTAATTTTTTGTCTATTTAGTCTGTTTCATGTTCAGGAATCAGTTAGGTGTCCGCATCTGATAGAACGGGGATGAACTGATACTATGTGCAAAGACCGACTCGTTATAACGAACAAAGATGGAAAATCAATAGATGTTACGTTACAACAAGAGGATCAACGACGAGTTGCTGCAATAAAAATTGATGGAGTACTATATCATATTGAAAAAATGCCAGCACAAGAGTTTTGCACTAAATACAAAGTAGACGTTGATAAAGAATATTATCCCCAGATGGATGCAGATGGTTGTTGCGTTATTATTGCACCATTCTCAAAATAATGGTGCGAGATCTCCATCCGCTCCACTATCGATCACTCATCCGGAACATATCATTCGCGTATTTCATGGTTAAAGCCATAAAATATTCGGTTGTCCTGCCAGTTAAATCTGGAGATGTTGTTAAACGATTGAATCCTAAAACTCTTTTTTTTCGATTAAAAACGGCATTATAAGGCAAAAAATCACCTATTTCTCAATTAAATACCAATTAATTTCAAGAAGATAATCCGGGGCGACCCCAGACAAAAAAATCAGGCTCCACTGGAGTTCAAATATGAAACTTTACTGGGTCACAACTGAAGATCATGATGAAGACTGGTTCATCGTCGCTTCCAGTCAAAAGGAAGCTGTCCGGCTTCATGAAAAAATGGAGGGCTATGATCCGGGAGACGCAACAGCTGAAGAGATCCTGGAAATCCCTGAAACTATGGATGTTGAAGCCGGCTGGCCGTCAAATGAAATTTTGTCTGCTGTCGGCGCCAGGTTTTTATTGACCGGCCTGGCAAGAGTTGTAGAAATAGGAGGCAGGAAGTTCTGTGAAGGGATAATGGAAGAGACTATAAGGACCTTGAATGATGACATGTTTGAACTGATTGGTCAGGGACGTGTTAATAAAACCAGAAAACCATCTGCTCAATGAATTACCCCGCCGCAAGCGGATTGTCCCGCTTTTCCCATGGGGAACTTGAGTCTGGGAATAAGTGCGCGGGCAAGAGCGACGATCTGCTGCTCTCCACCGGACAATTTACCGGCATCCTCTTTAATCCTGTTTTTTAATACAGGGAAAAATTCAAGAACCTGGCTAATGCACTCTTTGGCATCCTTTCATGGAAGTTGAAATCACCCAATCTCCAGGTTCTCCATAATGGTCATGTCATGAAACAACACAGTTTTTTGAATAGAGGCGACCCCACTGGGTACCGGGATGGCGTTTTGGATTACTTCAGTCTGTCTTTCTGTCTTGCCAGTATGTTGGCCGACGATGAAGATGCATGACTGCAAGGACATAAATAATATCATCGTGTTCTGAATAGATGATGCCATAGGGGAAACGATGGAGTTGACAGCGTCTGATATCTTTTTCGAGTAATGGCCATGCCTTTGGGAAAGAAAGAATATTCTGAAGAGTGGAGTGTACCTCGATAGCAAAATCGTAACCAAGTCCCGATCTGCATAATTCATAATAATCTATAGCGTCAAGGAACTCAATCTCAGCCTCAGGGTGAAAGGCATATCTCATAATTTGACGAACCGTTTATTTATCCGGTTAAAAACCTCATTGCCGGGAACCGCTATTATTTCTCCGGAAAGAAGTTCCCCCAGCCTTTTTCTGGCAAGCTCTGTCCATTCTTTATCAATCTCTGTCTCCGGCATGTTAAGGCTTTTCAATAAGGAATCTGCAATTATTGCCCGTTCTTCGGCGGGAAGGGAAAGTGCTTCGTCAATTATTTTTTTTGTTCCAGACATAAAATGCTCCATACCTGTGATTCATCTCATTCGGAAAAAATTATATCAAACTGCAGACCAGTTTACAAGGAGAGATATCAAATTGATGCCCAGCCGGTTACTAAGAAAGTTTTGACTCTATCATCTGCACCAAAAAGTTTTGGGGGAGAGACCAAAGGATGGTTTGTATAGTTCAGAATATTTTATTATTAACAGTAATTTGTTTTGGAACCAACGTGCCCTTCCATAAACCCTTACCATCGATCAACGAATTTCGGAGATGATTCTTAAACAATATGTCACCAATTTTTCATACCTTTCGTGTGGTTCGTGGTTATAAACTCTTAGACCACCAAATACACTAAAAATATATTTCTTATTTTATAACACTATCTTTCATGCTTTTCGTGTGGTTCGTGGTTAAAAAAATAACCGAATCTTAAAACGCTCATTTTGCCCTCAAAAAGGGCGTTATAGGCTAAAAAAACCGCCCCATTTTTAACCGTTCATCTTTACATTCCAGCAACATAGCTCGGTCCGACCCCGACCCACCGAAAATTTATAATGTTACTCAAAGAGCTTGACGGTTATTATCCGCCGGACTGCCTGATCCGAGTGATCTTGGACAATCATTCGGCGCATATATCCAAAGAAACCATGACCTTCTTGGCTACAAAACCGAACCGCTTTGTTTATGTGCACACGCCGAAGCATGGTTCGTGGCTTAACTTGGTGGAGACGCTCTTTGGAAAAATGGCGCGCACCTTCCTCCGGCATATACGAGTTGACTCAAAAGCGGAACTGAAGGAACGTATCATGCGCGGAGTCGCTGAAATTAATGCCGCTCCGGTGGTCCATCGGTGGAGTAAGTTCACAGAAGCGGCTTGAGCTATAAGTAATTATATTTATGAAACGTTATACTAGTCAACAACGTCCCATGGTCCACTCATCCCTCTAAAGGTGGTATACTTTTAAACGACCATTTTTGGTATACTTTATCACGACCATTAACACCCCTGCCCGGACTCGTTGGCACCAACCTCCGGACAGGGTGGCTTTTTTAACCGGAATATCCAATATCTCGATTTTTAGCTAAAGAACCGTGACTATCATATATATTATGTGCTTTACTTTTCTTGTCTTAGAATATTTACTTATTTAATGAACCATTACAGACAAGAACAATAATTTTAAAGTCATTTAATGTTATGAATTTTTTTGGCTATATCCGAAATTCTCAAAGTATAAAAAGTTGATTTGATCATGTGTATCCTTATTATTAACCGTTTTTATAACACTCGAAAAGATACCGGAAATTGAGCAGGCAAATTGAGGTCGCCTACCGTCAAGAAAATCATATCCGTAAAAGCAGATAGGGTACGGAATCCGCTGGCACGGTTTTTAACGATTTTAATAACTCGATTCAATCCTTCCGCCACTGCATTAGTCAATCTGCTCTCAATAAAAGGAAGGATGTGTTGTTTATGCCGTTTTAGAGTATCTACAAAATCTCTTATCGGTTCAAGGCGGCTTTTCAAGGCTGTTGTCATCCAACGCTTAAGGAATCGCTCGGCAGCCCGTAGGGTTCTATAATCCCAGAACTGCTCGAACTCATCCTTCAAGACCCAGGCTCTGTGGATTCGACGATTT
>JBFYXR010000229.1:0-9155 GCA_041310455.1 Desulfobacteraceae bacterium
ATAAACCCGGCTGAGTATTCATTCCCGATCCAGGCAGGGAGGATGTCATCTGTCGCGTGCCACGCCATGACCATTTAGGGTGAAGGCGGGTCCGTCATCTGACTGCTAAGCTGATCGCTGACAGCTGAAGGCCTATAAATGGATAATGATAAAAGGTGAGCCAGGAGCAGGCCCCCTTTCCATAATGAATAGAATTGACAAGCCCCCAATTCTGTATTAAATCCTTCATCCATACGCTCATCATGAATAGGCCTTTTCTGAAATCCGATGTTGCGCTTTTGCATGTGCCGGCAAATGAAAGGAGACTTAATATGAAATGTATCATCAAGATCGTCTGTATCACTTCTTTTTTAGGCCTGTTTCCATGTCTCACTCTGCTGACGGCACAAGGGGAAGAGAGACCTTACATAGATGCATACACATCAGCCTCCTCAACGAAAATCACTCTGAGAGATGCGGCCTTTGATGCAGCGGCCAAGGCCATACAGGCAGGCTCTTCGGACCTTGCAAGCGCGGCAGAGGCCAAAGTCGCGGGATATTCCGCTCCAAATGGCCTTATCGGAAATGTCATGTCCACAAATCCGGATGGAAGCGTCGGAATATCGACCATCAGCCAGTGGTTGTACATTGATGCGGATGGAACGGATTCGGTAAAACTCCAGCTTACTGAAGGGCAGAACGCATTGAATCTTGCGGAAGTGGGCCGTCGGGGAACGCTGTTCATCCCCGATGCAACGGTTGACGGCAAGAGTGCCCGGTATTTCGTCCATTTCAAGGTCGTTAATGCAGCCATCCTGAAATATAGCGACGAGGCATATGCAGCGGGCAAATTCAACGCACACTACTCGGGCCAGCCCGGCAAAAAAAGCCAGTATACATTAACCTGCGACGTTCTTGCCATCGAAGAAGTTACCGGTTCTGTGAAGCTTGGAACAAAAATGCCCTGAAACACGGCATTCATGTGAATCAGTGTACCAAACAGCTTTCTCTTTACAATATATGCAACGCTGTGGAAGTGGTCACCCGTTCAGGCTCCATTCACAAAGCGACGCATCCCCGAGTTATTAAATATTTCATTTGCCGGTTTAACCGGAATTCAGTATCTCCATATTTCAGACTTCGATAAGCAGCCGATGTCGTGATATCTTAAAGTGATTAGCCACTTCCATCTGTTTTGGTATCAGATCTATTATTCAGCTAAAGGATACATCATGAAAAAAATTTACCAGGGTTTAGGAATTGGGATAATCCTCGGCGGGTTGTTGTTTGCCTTAGCTTTATTTTTGAATAATAAGTCTGTTGTGGGAGATTATTATTGCGACCGGATTAAGATGACAGCTTCCATACAAAGTGATAATAAAATGACTTTTTCAGTCAGAGGGAATATTGTGGAAACAAATAAATGGCAGGAAGAAAATGGGGAAATTCTTCTTAAGGCAGGCGGTCCAAACCAATCCCCCTCGGTAGGGAAGGTTTTCCGTATTAAAAGAAATCATCTGATGCTTGATGATAGATTTAGATTTGAAAGAAAGAAATAATCAATTACTAATTGCCTGTCGAATTTAAGTAGCCACATGTATGAAAAACTAGGTGTCAGGTCTTCAAAAAATCGGGGAAAATGCCGTAGGAATGGGGATATGAATTTTCGAAGATATCCTCAAATTCATATTTTATGCACCCCCTATGGCACACACGAAGGGCTCCGTCATCTGTTTTAAATTCATTCACGCCATGGCGGGAGTGGATGTTGGCCGTTCGATGTTCATTTGCTCGCTGGTCTTTCCCCCGTTTCATCTTCCTGTCCCCTAGCCATGTGACCGTTGAGTTTGAACTGTAAACCTCAAGCTTGAATCTTGACAGAATGAACGCCCAAGGATGAAGAATTGACTACAATTAAACACATCACGGGAGAAGACAGAAATGAAGTATATTTGTGATAACCATAGATCTAAAACGGCATTATGGGTCTGCGCTGAATGTGACAGCTTGTATTGTTCTGAGTGTGTTGATAAAAGGATAGTATCACAACGTGGTCAAAAAAAGATATTCTACTTCTGTCCCAAATGCAATATTGAAGCGGAAAGACTTTCCTCTAACAACCCCTTAAGAAGACTCTTTGAAATATTCGATAATTTTATTCAACAAACCTTTCATCATCCTGCGCAAAAGGCCAATACCCCTAAACAAAGCGGGAATACACTGTTGAGCAGGATTGACAGGCTTGTTAAGGATGGAAATGTTGATGATGCCCTTACCTTGATAGAAAGCGAAAGGGATACCCTTTCATCGGACATTAATCTGTCTGAACGTTATTATAATATTCTTAAGTTGAAGGATAAAACCGCAGAGATGTTAGAGCATGGCTGCACCTATCTGGATCTGCTTGCAAAGGGACGATCTAAAGAAAGGTTGCGTGAGGTATATTTGGAGTGTATTTCCAGGTCCTCGGATTTCTCAACCTCTTATGCCGCATCCTTTAAAATAGCCGGTTCAATGATCGAGGCCGGAAATCCGAAGGGGGCTGCAGATGTCTATCTGGGATTTATAAAAAATAATCCGGAAGACCACATGGTTCCAAAGGCCTCTTTTTTAGCGGCAAATGTCTTCAATGAAAATCTTTTAAACCCTCAGAAAGCTGTGGAGATCCTTGAAGATATCATAAAAAACCATCCCGATCATGAGACGGCGGCTTTTGCCCGGCAATACCTGGGTCAGATCAAGGCAACCGGAAGACAAAAGGCTAGACCTTGAAAATCGACAGGATGGGGAGTCTCGTCCATAAGAAGATAAGCAACTTTACATGTTGATTGAATTGTTTAATTTCTTATGGACGCCTCTCGCCACAAGTTCGAAGTGAAATACGAAAAAGGTGAAAATCATGAAAGGGGGTTGACTCAACTTTATCACTAACATGAGTAAACTAAAGGCCCCATGACAGGATAGCTTAATCAAGTTTGATTTACAGCGGAAAAGTCTCTATACTCTGTTCATTAAAAAACCGTATTTTTATCAAGCAGGAGTTTGACATGAGCAATAAGCATTCAAAGGAATATGGCTGTATCCGACAGCGTTGATGGTGTCCGCGTCTTGAGGTATATCGGACCAGGATCTGACACGATGCGCCCCTGATTTTGGCCTTAAATAGTTTTTAAAAATGATTCAATACTCCAATTCCCTTCCCATCATATCCGTCATCCCTGACGTTAAACGGCTCCTTGCTTCAGGAGGCAACCTGGTCCTTTCGGCACCTCCCGGTTCAGGCAAGACCACGGGCATCCCACCGGCACTTCTGGATGAGCCCTGGCTTGCAGGACAGAAGATCCTCATGCTGGAGCCGAGACGCATCGCAGCCAGGGCCGCAGCCGCGCAGATTGCACGGATGCTGAACGAAAACATTGGGGAGACCGCTGGGTATCGCATCCGGATGGAGAGCAAGGTAAGCCCAGCCACGAGGATCGAGATCGTCACCGAAGGGATACTGACCCGGTATATTCAAAACGACCCCGGGCTCAGGGGAACAGGTCTCGTCATCTTCGACGAGTTCCATGAACGGAGCATCCATGC
Source organism: Desulfobacteraceae bacterium (assembly GCA_041310455.1). Classification (GTDB taxonomy): domain Bacteria; phylum Desulfobacterota; class DSM-4660; order Desulfatiglandales; family HGW-15; genus JAFGIC01. The sequence continues at coordinate 3,565 of JBFYXR010000229.1, forward strand.
CGACCTCGGGCTTGCCCTGTGCCTGGATGTTCAAAGGGGGCTTCGGGAGGACCTGCGCATCCTTGTCATGTCGGCAACCCTGGATACCGGGGCCGTGTCCCGTATCCTCGGTTTTGCCCCGGTCGTGAAGGGAGAAGGCTTCATGTTCCCCGTGGAGATCCGTCATACAGCCGCATCTTCGCCCCCGGACCCCTGCCGGGACACGGCAGCCTCGGTCCTGAAGGCGGTTCGAGAGGAGACCGGAAGCATCCTGGTCTTTCTCCCTGGGGCGCGGGAGATCAGGAACGTTCACCGTCGCCTGACCGAGGCCGGCCTGGGGCCTGCTGTTATGATCGCGCCCCTTTACGGCGCCCTGGGGCGGCATGCACAGGAAAGGGCCATTGCACCGGTCCCCGGCGGGATGAGGAAGATCGTCCTGGCCACCGATATCGCCGAGACCAGTCTGACTATCGAGGGTATCCGGATCGTCATCGACGCAGGCCTCATGAGGGTCCCCCGGTTCGATGTGCGGAGCGCCATGACACGCCTGAAGACCGTTCCCGTAACCCGTGATTCAGCTGATCAGAGGGCCGGACGGTCCGGACGCCTTGAGCCGGGCATCTGCTGCCGTCTATGGTCCAGGCAGATCCATGACACACTCATGGAACGCTCGATCCCCGAAATCCTGACAACGGATATTGCATCCCTTGCACTGGAGCTTGCCGCCTGGGGGGTGATGGACCCTAACCGGCTTTCCTGGCTGGACCCGCCGGCCGGGGCGGCCTTTAGCCAGGCCCGGGACCTTCTCCTGGAGCTGGGGGCATTAGATACCCGGGGCCTCATCACCGGCCATGGGAGGCAGATGGCCTCCCTGGGGCTTCACCCCCGTCTGTCCCATATGGTTCTTACCGCCCGGAGGTTCGGGATGGGTGCCCTTGCCTGCGAAACCGCGGCCATCCTGGGGGAGCGGGACTTTTTGAGCCCCGGGCCGGATGGCAGGGATTCGGACCTGCGGCTTCGCATCGATGCCCTCAGGGCCTCCAACCTCCAGGGGCACCCTTACTTCCACGGTATGGACGTAGCCCTCTGCCGCACAATCCGGAAGACCGCGGACCAATTAAAATCGCGGCTGAACTGCACCGGGGACCCAGGCCCCGTCGATTACCTTGGAGTTGTCCTCTCCTTTGCCTATCCTGACCGGATCGGCGTAAGGCGGCCTGGTGAAGGCTCCAGGTATCTCCTCGCGAACGGCCGGGGCGCCTTTTTCCCTTCCCCCGAGCCGCTGTCCGCCGAAGACTATCTGGTCATCGCCGATCTGGACGGGACTGAACCGGAGTCAATCATCTTCCTGGCCGCGCCTGTTTCCTTTGAAGGTCTGTCCGGATATTGCGAAGACCGGATCACTGAAAGGCAATTCATCGAATGGGACCGGCGCTCCCGGTCGGTGCTGTCCCGCAGGCAGGTGCTCATCGGGAAGGCGGCTCTTAAGGATCTTCCGCTCCCGGATCCGGACCTGGACCGGGTGGCTGAGGCCATGTGCGAGGGGATCCGTCAGATAGGGATGGAGGCCCTCCCATGGACAAGGCAGCTCAGGTCCTGGCAGAACCGGGTCCTTCTCATGAAATCGGTGGCTGCCGAAGGGATGGACTGGCCGGACGTATCGGACGGACGCCTGCTTGCGACCATCGATACCTGGCTCCGGCCATTCCTTTCCAATATCACGCGTGCAGGCCAGCTTTCCCGCGTTGACCTTTCTTCGGCGCTGCTTTCCCTTCTAACCTGGCAGCATCGGAACGCCCTGGACCGGCTGGCCCCCACCCATTTCACGGTCCCCAGCGGCTCACGCATCCCCATTGACTACTCTAATCCGGAGGCGCCGGTACTTGCAGTCCGGCTTCAGGAGATGTTCGGCGCCCTTGAAACACCGGCCATTGCCGGAGGCAAGCTTCCTCTGGTCCTCCACCTCCTCTCCCCGGCAGGACGCCCGGTCCAGGTCACCCGGGACCTGAAAAGCTTCTGGCAAACCGCCTATTTTGATGTTAAAAAGGATCTGAAGGGCCGGTATCCCAGGCACCACTGGCCCGACAACCCTCTGGAGGCGCCCCCTACGAACCGAACGAAGAAAAGAGGTTGGATCCGCGGCAATCCATGAACCCATGCAAATCATGAAAAAGGTCAGGGATCAGCACTTCAGAGTCGACAAAATCCCCGGGCCGGGCCGGAAGCACCAGAGAATGCCGATATGGTTGTGGCTTGATATATAAGGTTAGATTCTCTATACTTAGCTCATAAAAGAAAGCTTTTTTTAATAAACATTACAGAATCATATACATTGACAGGAGGGAACATGAAAAAAAGGATTATAATTCAAACACTGGCAGTTTTGACCATGTTGGTCGGTATTTCGTTCGGACAAACCCAGGATCTGCAGCCAATCACGCTTCCTCAACCACAGAAGACGGGAGGCAAGCCTCTGATGGAGGTGCTGAATGCAAGGAAGTCCACGCGCAGTTTTTCTAACCGGACGCTTTCTCAGCAGATGCTTTCGAACCTCCTTTGGGCGGCCTTCGGACAGAATCGCGAGATGATCAAAAGCGAATCCGTGGCCTCCAGCGGAAGGCCGGGAAGAACGGCGCCGTCGGGAATGAATCTGCAGGAGATCGACATATACGTTGCCCTGGCTGAAGGCGTTTATGTCTATGAGGCTTCATCCAACCGTCTGCTCCCTATATTTGCCAAGGACATCCGTGCGACGGTAAACCGCCTTCCTATTGCGGCAGACGCTGCGGTGGGTCTCATTTATGTTGAGGACACCGATAAAAAGGTTTCAATGCCGGCAGGCGCCCCTCAGGCCCCGGCGGGAGCGCCGTCAGCAGGAGCGCCTGCGGCAGGCTCAGCTCCGGCAGCAGCCTCAGCGGGCTCCCAGCCCCGCTCTTCAAGCGCAGAGGTTGACTCGGGTTTCATCGGTCAGAACGTTTATTTGTTCTGCGCATCGGAGGGATTGGGAACATTTTTCCATGCAACTGACCGTGAAGGATTAGCCAAGACATTGAACCTGCGGCCGGCGCAGCGTGTAATATATAGCCAGACAGTCGGCTACGCGGCAAATTAAGCGGTACTTGATCGCGAGTTCCCCCGGCCCTGACTTCGATCATGAAAGGGGTCTTTAGTTGACTCAACTTTTTCATTAACATGAGTCAACTAAAGGCCTGCAAGTCTCTTCAATAGGTGATGACGCTTTGCACCCTTCTTCAGTAAAGGAAAAAAATCCTACCCCTCCGGTGAATCCTGTTTAATATATTGTCTTTTCCCGTTACGCATAAAAAATTAGCAATAATTTAATGACGTTTTAATTATTGCTTGACAATAATTAAATAGCTAATATACTATTGCAACATATCCAATGAGGATACCATGAAGATAATCCCAAGAATATTCGATGGCTACTTTGAAAAATCCCTGCAAAGTCCCTTGATAACTGTTGTCATTGGACCGAGGCAGTCGGGCAAGACTACTACAGTAAACAGTTTCCTTGACGGAATACCCGATAACCGCAGGTTCTATCTTAATCTGGATTCCCTCTTTGAAAGGAATCGTATCAGTGACAAGGAGACCTATCTACAGGACAAGGTAGAGGAAACCCTTGGCTTTACCCTGGACCGGCTCAAGGAGAAATTCTATCTATTTATTGACGAGGCACAGAAGCTTCCTGTAATTTTTGAAACTCTAAAGATCCTGTATGACGGATATTCTCCTCATCTCAAATTAATTGTCAGTGGCTCATCAAGTCTGGAGCTTCTTGACAAGACATCCGAGACGCTGGCCGGTCGCGTACAGATCCTGAGGGTGTATCCCTTTTCCATGAGTGAGGCGTCACTCTACGAAGAGCTGGATGATCTTCAATGCGCCGGAGGAATATACAACAGCATTTTATCAGGGACGCTTGACCCAGGCCAATTGGCCGAGCTCATCAGGAATCATAAACCCAGGAGCAGGAAGAAGTTGCAACTGATTGACAGACTGCTTACCAGGAGTCTTTTCCCCCCCACCTTCTCCAGGATAACTGAGGAGGCCATGCCCCGGTGGCTTATGGACTACATCGATACCTACCTGGAAAAAGACATGCGCAGCCTCAGAGACATCGGCAATTTCGACGGATATCGCAAGGTGGTTGCCCAGTTATCTGCCAGGGTCGGCAGCCTTCTGGAGTACAACAAATTGGGAGCGGATGCGGGAGTCAACCAGATAACAGCCAAGAAATATGTAACCATCTGGCAGGAGAGCCTGATAGGGTTCCTCCTTGACCCTTTTTTCATGAACCTGTCAACAAGGATAAAGAAATCAAAAAAGGTTTACTTCTTCGACAATGCCCTCATCTGGGCACTGTCAGGCTTTAAGGAACGGCAACTGATAGAGGCTGCCGGGCAGATCGGACATTACTTCGAAAATCTGATCATCAGCGACTTCGTGAAATGGGGGATTAACATGGAAAATCCTGTCTCCTTCTTTTTCTGGGAAAAGAGCCAGACATCGGAGATAGACCTGGTCCTCAACACCCGGGGGATGACCATACCCATAGAGATTAAATACACTGATAAACCGGACAGGAAACATCTCCGCTCTATTGAAACCTTCAAAGAGAACCACAAGGGAAAGGACCTCAAAATTCCATTTTCCCTGATCATATACCGGGGTGACTTCATGCAGCTCAATGACAATGTATTCTGCATCCCTGCATGGGCCTTGTGCTGAATCAAATAGAACAAACATCCTGAACATCCCTGGCCTAGACCTGTTATCGCTGTGCAGTATTCACCATCAATTTCGATAATAATGCGATCTTTTACATACGATAACCAGAGATGTCACGCCAGGGCAGGCCTGTTAATCCCTGGCCCAGAACTGGCATAGGGGGGATAAGCTCATTATCGCCATCTCAGGATTTACAGCCTCTTTAAACATGAAATCCATTAATTCGCGCCAGGGCGGGCCTGTCGAAAAAGTCATTCCGGTTTTCTATAGTAGTTCAGCCGGTAAAACGACCCTCCTAAAATCTTATTTTGATACAGGGCAGGTCAGCAAGCATGAAGATGTGTTGGAGGCATTTCTTAATCAAGGCGCAAGGTTATTTGAAGCGTACAATAATGATGACACCATCCCAGGAGGCCGGCTAAAAAACCATGTTATGCTATTTGCTGACAAGATCAATCCCCCTATAACTGTTTTTAAAAAGGAGGCTGAATCGCTCAAGGGAAACTGGGCGCATAACAGGCTGTCATGGGGAGACCCGGATGAATTTCAACGGACAATGAAAGAGATAATGTCACTGGCTGATTCAACGGGATGCAGGGTCTATGATGCCCAGATTGAAGAATTTTTTGAAGCGGAAAACATGGAAAACGTCATGGTGTCAGTTTTTGAAGGGGCCTCCAGGGTCAGAGAATTATTTGGAAGTACAAACTCCAATTAAAAATATCTTCTGCCTGATATGGCTTTTTGTTTTGTCGTTATTACTGAAACCTGCTAAAATGTTCATAAAATCGGATGTTTTCCTCGTAAGAAACCTGTCACATGGAGGCCATTCCCATGAAAAATCATCTCTTCAGAATACT
>JBFYXR010000230.1:0-3217 GCA_041310455.1 Desulfobacteraceae bacterium
TCAGGCGCCAGCGTCAGGATGCTGACCTTTTCATCCGAACGTATAATCATGGAATCAAGGATAGCCTCCACCCCTGACAAATTCAGATCACCCGGAAGAATGGTTGAAGGGGATGAATTAAGGCCCGAAAAAAACGGATCAAAGGCATTGCCGGAAAAGCCCAGCCGCTTGCCTTCCTCCAGCAGGGTCCGCCGGACACTGTCTTCCCTTTCCGACCAGAATACGGCCCATGCCTCCCGGTTGGTCTGCTGGGTCTTTATTGACGGAAGCATGGATGCGATGCTTATGATCTCTGCGCCCCCTGTGCTCTCTTTCAGATAACGGAACAGGGTGTCATTTATCTGAAGCGCCGATTCCATGTCCTTCCCTTCTGAAAAGATCATCGCATGGCCGCGAAAATCCCCCCATGTCTCTTTGATCATCTGCTCAACCGCATGAAGCCTGTCCGGGACAAAATTCAGTGCATTCAGGTTGCCGCTGAAGGCGATATGGCCTGCCTGCCACAGACAGCCTGTCATCAGAAGGACCCATATGACGACTGTTATAAGGGGGCGGGCCTGACGCCGATTCTTAAGAATAAAACAATGAGCGTCTTTTCCGCCGGGCGACGCCTGCATCATGTGCGGCAGCAGTATCAGGGACATGGCCAGTGACGCCAGGACGCCTATGATTGAAAAGGCGCCCAGCTGGCGCTGGCCCGGCAGGGATGAGAACATCAGAAGGGAGAAGGCGCATATAGTGATTACACCGCCGAACAGGACAGGCCTGGAGACCTCGGCCATGACCCCTGATATGTCTTTTGTTTTGTCTTTTAGCCTGCCGGGGCGGAGTGCAAAATAGACATGCAGGCTGAGATCATCGGACAGACCCAGGAGCACGGACCCGAAGCCTATTGTAATCGCAGAGACCGTCTTGAAGATCATGGATACGCTGAACAGTGCGACGGCGAAGGATGAAAACGATATCAACAGGACAAGCAATGCCTTCCATGTCCTGAGGAAGAAGACAAAGAGAAGAATAATGGACAGGGACGAGATGCTCAGCACGACAAAGAGGTCTTTCTTGATCGTATCGGCATTGGCAACGGTATAGTTATATGTGCTCAGGACGGACATCTCAATACCCTGAGGCACAATGACTTCGGCAAGGCTGTTGAGCCGGGAGAGCATCTCCCCGGCCCCTTCCGCATCCGTAATATCCACACCGGTCTCTGCGATCATCAGGACATTTTTCCCGTCGGCTGATACAAAGTGGTTGTCCTGGAGACGCGCGCCGGGGATTACATTCAGGGAGGAGAGTTTCTTTATCCCCGTGGCCTTAAGGTTCAGTGGGTCTGACCTGACAAAGCCCTTTAAAAACCAGCCCTCAGGGGAAAAGAGGCTGTTGTAGTCATCGGCCAGCTGTTCACCTATTTTTTCCGTTGTGAGGTTTGCGCTGATCTCCTCCAGGTCCTGGCCGGTCGCGAGATTGGGAAGGTTCCTGATCAGCCAGTTATAGATGTCCATGTCCTGGTTAACGGCAGGACCTGTAACGACCGCGGTAAAGAAAGGGGGCGTCATGGCCTCCGCAAGCCGGTCGGCGGCATTTATAAGGCTGCCGACATCGTCGCCGGATACGTCTTTCAGGTTGATGACGATCTTGCGTGTAAAAGGGGCGCGCTGCAGCAGTTCAAAATTAAGGGAAAATTCCTTCCGGTTGTCCGGGAGCATTGACCGTATGTCTTCAGAGATCCGGATGTATCTCAGGGACACGACGCTTATTATAACAATTGCCGCCGCGGCCAGGAAAAGCACGGGGCGCCGCCTTGCGAAAAGATTGTAGATGCGGCGGAATATATCGAAGCCGGACATCAGAAGGCGTCCTCCTGCAGCAGCGTATTGACAGCCATGCCGACAAAGGTGATCAGGGTATAGTCTCCGCCTGACTCATGCACTTCAATCGCGATCACATAATCATCCTCAGGCGAAAAAACAAGCTTTATATATTCCAGATACTTTTTCTCAGTCGCGGAAAGTGGGACAAGCTTCAGGGTGACAGGACCCTCTCCCATCACTGTTATGTCATATCCCGCCCCCAGCCTTTCAAAATCGGCCCTGGCCCAGGCGAAGACCTGGTCTGAGATGATCTTTATGACAGGCTCCTTTTTAAGATCAAAGGACTGCCTGGCCCCCGACTGGCCTTTCCATCTTTTGCCTTTGTCGCCATCGACGATAAACCCCATGGCTGCCGGCTCATAGACCTCCCATCGCAGGCGGTCAGGGTTCTGAAAAAAGAACCTCCCCTTTGAGACAGGGGCGTTTTCAAGCATCTCCAGGTGTTTTTCCTGTGTGAATTCGCCGGCGAGTGTCCGGACGGTTGAGGCGGCCTGCCTGATCCTGCTGAATACATCGGCCTTTATAGCTTCGGTGGCAGGGGGCTCCTGTGTCTCCTGGCACAGGGCGCTGAAGGGAATAATAAGAATTAATATAACAAAGATCAATCGGTTCATATGCTGCCTGATTCTTTTAATATAATTTTATTTTATAACCCCATTGGTGCAACTAAAACATCGTTTACATTTTATCTCCCCTTAGGATAAGGGGAGGAAGGAGGGGTTACGTTAACGTTTCCTGACTTTCTCATAACTCCCCCTCACCCCCTCTTATCTTAAGAGGGGGATTTTCAGGAGTTAGTTGTGCAATCTTCGTCAAAACTCAAGAGGGAAGCAAAATATCACACCTCAATCCTCATCCAACATCCGCCGCTGTCTGATCCGGTGTATAACTCTCCTCCGGCACCCAGATTTTTATGGTGCCCTCGGCAATGATCACCCCGTTTTTCCCGACCTCGCCGTGAATGACCGAGAATCCGGATATGGTCCTTATTATATCAACCTTGATATGCAGTGTGTCGCCCCGAAGGCATTCGCCCGTAAAGCGGATCTCGCGGACATCGACAAGAAACCCCTTTTTTATCGGTTTGCCCTGCCTCAGGTCATCGTAGCCCTTTACGGCTGCAGACGCCTGTGCGATCAATTCCACAAGGGTCAGAGAAGGCATCGCCCCATTCTCCTTAAGGAATATATTGTCCTGCCCTATTACCGATTCCACTATGCCTGTCTGTCCCGAAAACTCCAGGAGGCGGCTTACAAGACAAAGCGGAGGACGGTGAGGGACAAGCGTCTCGGCGTCTATTGGCAGAGACAGTTTAATATGCATAAATAATATTGCCTCATATT
>JBFYXR010000234.1:0-4494 GCA_041310455.1 Desulfobacteraceae bacterium
AGGGATGCCGATCCGGCCTCAATAATCAGCGAGGAGGCATTAAATGGAAAGGCGAGATCCTGCAGGATTGCCCTGGATATGTTTGTATCCATCCTCGGGGGGGCAGCCGGAAACCTTGCCCTGACAGGGATGGCTACCGGGGGCGTCTATCTTGGGGGAGGCATCCCGCCGAGGATATTGGCCGCACTCAGGGGAGACCGGTTCTTTTTATCATTTACGGATAAAGGGAGGTTTAAAGGACTTCTGGAAAAGGTGCCTGTTTATGTCATCCTCAACGATAGGGCAGCCCTGGTGGGGGCGGCGATAAAGGCATTTGAACTGGTAAATCCTGAAGTTTGATCTTCACGGAATTATATTTCATGGAGTTAATGCCTAATTAGGTTATGTATACCGGCCGGTCAGATGGAGTCTTCCTGGAATTTCCCGTTAAAAATCAAATCATTAAACCTTGCGGCAGACTTCCTTTTCCACAATATCAATCATTAAAAGAATGTCACGATCAGCTGTGGATGGGAAAAAATATTGTAACCTGCAAAAGAGATGATCGTCTTACTTGCAAAATCATCAGAAAGGGCTTGTTGCTCTTTATTCTTTCACCGGCAGGTATTTCCGATGGAAACCTTCATGCAATGCAAAGTAAAGGCAGAGCGGGAAGGTTCATCTAAGCGTAATATTTTTAATGCATGTAAAGATGCTTTGTTTTGGGGATCAATTATGACTGTCAGATATTTCAGGCTAAGGGGAATTTTAATTTTTATCATGCTTATTCTGCCGTGCATAACACATGCCGGAGAAGCTAAAAGCGAAAAAGGCACAGAGGATGTTTCAAACAAGCTTCTGGTCAAGTTCTATTCCGAGGTCACAGATGAAAAAAAGGTTGCCATAAGGAAAGCGCTCGGCGCCGAGCTGATCAAGTGCTTAAAGGAGATCAGGTTTGAGGTATGGGAACTGCCTGAAGGACTTTCCGTAAATGACGCTATTAATAAACTTAAGGCAGAGCCGTCTGTGGAATGCTCGGAGCCTGATTACATATACAGGCCTCAATACAGACCGGGCGAGCCCCAATCCGGGAGGGAGTTTTATCCGGATATTAAGATGAAGGAGGAAAGCGTCAGGATGTCCGGCCTCCCATGGAACAAAGACAGCTATATCTCGGGAGCTTCAGAACCGTTCTCCGTGACTGCCGGAATATAGCTGTTATTCATCTTCTTCAGAAAATTCATCGTTCATCTCTTCATCAGGATCATCTTCATCGAGGCCGTTCAGTCTTTCAGAATGTTCATCAGCAATATCATTAATTTTTTCTTTGGATTTTTCGAATTGCTTGACTGACTCATTCCCGGTGACCTGATCCACTGTCTTTTTCCCACTGTCGCAGCCCATAAACACGGCAACGGTAAAGGACAGTATCAGAAGCATAGAAAATCTGCAAATGCGTTTCAAATCTTTCATTTTTACCCCCTTGTCAAATTGTCTGATAACATATTGCTTTTATGATGTAAATAGTGCAATATCTTTCTCGCTTTAAAATTGAATTATCCCGTATCGAAAGGAGAAAGGCCATCCTTACCAATTCCAGGGCAATACAACCCATAATATATATATGCATTTTTTTATTCATCCTCGCGCCCCGGGCATCCTCTGCTGTAGAAGATTTGCTCGATGACGGGCTATTAACCGGGACATGGCATTTATCGGCCGACACTGCCTTATATGACAATGAGTCAGGGACCGTGACCGCCGAGGGGGATGTCCGTCTTGAGACCGAGTCATCCGATGATGTTCTAGAGTGCAGGAAAGGCGTATTCAATCTTAAAGACCAGACAGGCGAGATCCTTGACGGTGTTCTTTACCTGAGTGAGAACAATTTTCACATAAGGGGGGCGTTGATTCAAAAGGCTGCCAATGAAACCTACAGGGTTGAAGACTTTATCCTTACCACATGCGACAATGAGGCCCCTTCCTGGAGCATCACGGGGTCGGAGATAAATGTTGTCATGGAGGGTTATGGAAAGTTTAAAAACGCGGCGTTCAGGATAAAGAATGTCCCTGTCTTTTATCTCCCCTATATGATCTTTCCCGCGAAGACTAAAAGGCAGACAGGCCTTCTGCTTCCCCAGTTCGATAATTCAGATTTGAACGGTTACGGGATTGAGATACCTTTCTTCTGGGCCATCTCTGATCATGCCGACGCCACGCTGTACGAACGTTATGTGGATAAGCGCGGTTTCATGCAGGGGCTTGAATTCCGCTATACATCCGGCAAGGATGCAAAGGGCGAGCTTCTTCTGGATGTCCTTATGGACAGGATAGAGGAAAAAGACCTTGCAGACCTTTACCAGGCAGAAATTACACCCTTTGAAAGAAATAATCAGGGCCGTTACTGGCTGAGGGGGAGGCTTGACCAGGACCTGTTCCATTCGGCTACCGTACGCCTGGACCTGGATCTTGTGAGCGACCATGATTATCTAAGGGAGTTTGCCGGCGAGTATATCGGATTTGAAGGGCGTCCTAACCTTGCCGATGATTTTGGCCGCCCCATTGAGGAGCGCTATTCATCATTCAGGAGATCGGCGGTAAGGATAAACCGGGACGGGGAAGACTACAGCCTTCAAGGTTCCGGGTATTATTACCAGACGCATAAAGAGCAGGGCGGTGAGGATCTGACGCAGCCGCTGGCCGGGGTATTGTACTCCCTCCTGCCCAAAAAGGTTAAGCAGCTTCCCTTTTTTTTCAACGCTGATATGGAATACAATTACCTGTGGCGGAACAAGGATTTTGCAGGCCACAGCCTGTCCGTTAACCCTGAAATATCCTATCCCAGACAGCTCGGCGATTATCTGAGGCTGGACTCCTCTGTAAGCTATACCGCCAATCTGACGTCCTATTATGTCACCCGTGGAGGAGCAAGGGACAACCTGACGAAGAACGCCTATCAGGCGAAGGCGGGGTTGTCCACGGTGCTTGAAAGGATCTTTGCGGTCGGAGGGGAAGGGGTGGCAAGGCTGAAACACAAGGTTACCCCCATCATTGCCTATGAATACCGTGTCATTCCGGACAATGAGATGAAAAGCCCCTGGTTTGATCCTGTCGACTCCGGATCAAAGATCAACAGGATCAGCCTATCCGTTGAAAACCTTCTGGACGCCTCTCTTTCTGATGAAAATGGCGGCGTCTCCTATCGTCAGTGGGCGAGGTTTGACATCACCCAGAGATATGACCTTGATGTTTTACAGCGCAATGATATTAAGGATGAGGACAAAGAGGTATGGGAACCCCTGCTTGCTACCCTGATCCTGAGGCCTTTGAAGGGGATTGATCTCAAGGGCACAACTGCATGGGACCATTATAAGGACAGGTTTTCCACGATGGTCTTATCCGCCAACCTGTCCGACCGGCGGGCAGGAGGAACAAATGACGTGTACTATATCGATTATGTAAAGTCCATTGACAACCATAAGAGCCTTAATCTGCGGGCCAATGTAAAGCTCATCGACGGGTTCTCGGCAGGGGGCCTCTTGAACAGGGCGTTGGACCTGAAGTACAATATACATCAGAGCCTCTGGATGAAATATCAGGCCCAATGCTGGTCCATTAAGCTGGGTGTTGAAAAGGAAGACGCCGACAGGAAAATAATCTGGAATTTCGAGCTTATGGGGCTTTAATCCATATGACATGCTACAGGCATATAATCCTATCAAAAATCCAATAGTTACTGAATGAAATATCTTGAAATAATGGGGAAAGGTTGGCATATTAACAAGAATTTCCCAAGTAAGTTTCTTTTTCAGGCTTAAGCTTTTTATTTCATTGACCGTTGCAAGCCGGCGTCTTCACGTCGTTTCAATATCCTGAAGTCCATTTAATCTGGGGGTCTTTTCATGACAAAGCATCAAAATGTTTTTTATATCACCCTATTATTTTTATCCTTATCCTGCGCGGGGTATGCCGAGGATAGGGGTCCTGCCCGGAGCCAGTATATTTTCGGCGTATTCGCTTATGAAAAAGGGGATTACGAGGGCGCAGAAAAGAATTTTAAAAAGGCCATTGATCTGGAGCCTGAGAATGCCCTTTATAACAGCTACATCGGTAAGACATGCGTGGAGATGAAAAGATATAACGACGCCCTGTATTATCTTGACAAAGCCTGGGTGCTTGATCCCGGCATATCAGGCCTGGCATATGATCTTGCCATGGCAAATTACAGGCTTAATTACTTTGACAGGGCCATTGAGTATTTTGACAGGGCCATTGAAGAAGATCCTTCGAATGTGCTTGCGAGCTACCATGCAGGCATAAGTCTGTATAAAAAGGAGGAATACCGCAGGGCGCTGTCTTATTTTTTAGATGCATCCGAAAAGAGCCCGACGATCAAGGCGAACGGATATTACTATGCGGGAATCTGCCACTTCAAGGTTGGAGATTTTGATCAGGCGGCAGAGAAGCTTGAATACGCGAGGGATCACTCGGAGTCGGCGGTCCTCAGGGAAAACG
>JBFYXR010000236.1:0-4186 GCA_041310455.1 Desulfobacteraceae bacterium
GGTTTCCGAATTATTTAAACCTGCGACGCAAGGAAGAATGCGCTGCGTCTCGTGATATGAAGGGTGCCGGCCCGGCACGTGCAATCACCCAGACAAAGGACCTGATCAGCCGATTTTGAGAATTTCATTGCCTCATCCATCATTGGCTTAAAACCGGCGTAAATTACCACACTGTCGGAAGCTACGGATTTCTCGCCGCCTGTAGCGTCCCTATAAACTACTTTTCCATCAGAAATCAGAACAGCGGTCGCTTCAAGAACATAACTGAAGTTTTTATGATGCTGATAAATATCGATCTGGTTTATCTTATTGTGCGGGCCGATGAATTCATCCGGTATCAATTGTTTCCCGCTACCCAGGACCGTCACCCTATATCCGTCATTGGCCAAACATATGCCGGTCTCTGTGCCGAAGACGCCTGCGCCGATAATAACTACATTTTTCCCAAGCGATTTCATATTGCTATAAACATCCAGGATATTCATTACATTGCCGCCATCCACGCCGGGGATATTCGGAACAATCGGCTCCGCGCCGACGGCGACAAGGACGGCATCATATCCCATCGCATTAATCATCGAAGGCGTTGCCGTTGTTTTCAGCTTCACATCAATTCCCGCTTTGTTCACCTGACGGATAAGATAATCCTTGAAGTCTTTATAAGCCCATCTCCATCGAGTAAAGTCCGTATGCCGCTGTTGACCGCCGAGTGCATCATGTTTTTCATACAAGGTCACCCTGTGTCCCCTTTCCGCGGCTGTTATGGCAGCCTTCATGCCGCCCGGACCGCCGCCGATAACGGCAACCTTCTTTGACATGGAGGAAGGATTGACCGATCTTTTTTTGGTTTCCGACAATCCGAACTTGGGGTTAACGGTGCATACGGATATCCAGGGTCCCTGGCTCATACTTATTCCGTGGCAGTCGTGGCACATAACGCAGGGGACTATATCCTCGCCCCTGCCTTCATATAACTTTTTGATATATTCCGGATCGGCGATTAGGGGTGTCGCCATGCCCACCATATCTGCTTTACCTCCGGCAATCCACTTATCGACCAAATCGGGATAATGAAAGCCTCCGGTGGGGCAGGTAATGATTTTGACCCCGCTTTCCTTTATGGCCCGGGAAAATTTGAGCATCGATGGATTGTCCTTTTCCATTGTAAAACTGTTGGGATGATTTATGATGCCCGCGTCTTTCATTTGCAGGATGTCGGCAGTTCCTTCAAGCATTTTGGCCATTGCAACCACCTCTTCCAATTGAGGGCCTTCCTCATCCCCCCCTCGGCTGTTGCTGCTGATCCCCGGGGTTGCCGGCAATATCCATGCCACTATAATGAGGCTCGTGGCCTTCCGGACAGCCTGCATTTTTTCGATCACCGGACGCAGGGCCTCTCTATCCTTCGGGCCGCGGTTTCCGACCCATACGGCATCATAACCCTTGTCCTCGGCCCGCTTTGCCTGTGTTACAATATCGAGTCCAACAGGGCCTGAAACGCCCGACGAATCACCTTTCGGAGGATCCCCGCCGATTGTCTCACCGCAAATCAGAGCACCCTCGCAATGAATATCCTCAATCATCTGGTCGTGATAATTATGAACAAGAGGTATGTCTTCCCACATGCGCATATGATCCGTCAGGTGCAGCCTGCCGTTCTCTTTCTTTAAATCAAAGTTCCAATCTTTTGGCCATGTTTTCGGCCATGCCCCAAAGACCTCATCCGTCGAGACAATGGCGGCATTTTTCGCTATCCCCGAATAATGGGACCGAAGCGGATCGGCGGGAAAATTTTCCGGCCCCTGAAGCATATGAGGATGAGAATGGGTGTGCATTATTCTATTTTTCAGAATTTTGTTTCTGACCATAAGAGGCGATAAAAGATGAGGATATTTTTCGGTTGCCGTCTTTATATTAGATGATGCAGCCTTCTCAGCTGCCGTAATGGAACGCGTTTCAAAACCCGCGAGCCTTTTACAGGTCAATGCACATGTGGATGCCAGACCAGTGGCAATCAGAAATTGCCGCCTGCCCATAAGTGTTTTAATCAGATTCATGACTTCATCCTTTTTGTATTTTAATACTTATTAACCGTCTCCACATTGCTTTCACGGTTTGCACGGCCATCCCGGCGGGGGCAGACAATTATGAGACAGTTAATATCAACGAAGAAAGACCATTGTTAAGTCTCCGGCTATTTCCCGCGAAACAAGAATCAATCGACTTTCAGGGAGATCTTTCCGGTATAGATGCCCGCAGCAATCTTCGTCTTTACGCCTCCGACCGTCATGGTCAGCGTCTTGCCCTCCGGCGCCTTGACGACAGCGCCCTTGGCTATTGTTAGCGAGGTCAGATAGGAAGTCCCGGCCACGGTCCAGACGCTGTCCTTATCCAGGGATACTATTACGCCGTTGTTCACGGGCTCATGGGCGGTCTGGGTGATTGCATTAAGCTCCTTGCTGTTGACTGCGTCGATTATCATTACGCCGTCTTTATAGGTGGCCGTGGCGGCGCTGATTACGCCGTTCACCCTGGCTGCCACAAACTTGAGGCCCAGGTTCTTCACCCCCTGCCGGGCTTCAGTATCCATGATGCCCTCGGGGACACTATCGGCGCTCATGCCCGGCAAAGGGGACATGGGCACCTTCTCCACGCAGTTCGCCTTCAGGTTTGTGGTGGAGTTGTAAAAGTCGCCTTTTACCTCCATGTTGGAGACGGTCATGAAGACGTCTTCTTTCGGGTTGGCAATGGTCAGGTCACGCCCCGGTATAGGTGTATCGGCCCCGATAGGCACTATGAATCTGGAAGGCCCCATGCCGGGGTCATCGTTGTCCATGAGCTGCAGAACGACGCCGTTTCCTGGATTCAGTATGGCATTGTCAATATTGAGATGCGAATTGGAACCCTTTACCACGAATGTAGACGAAGCCGTATTAAGAACGGCGCCTTTGTTGACTTTGAGCTCGCTGCCTGCGTCTCTGAATATCACGACGCCGTAGCGCGTGGAAGTGATGACAGTGCCATTGGTTATCACCCCGTTGTTAATGCCTTCGCCTCCACCCATCAGGAGCGGGTAGCCCTGCACGTTGACCTTGCAGTTGTCATAGGAGACAAGGGCATCGCCTATGGAAAAGGCCCCGTAGCCGTTGGCCCTCGGGCCGCTGAGTTCGACGGTGCTGTCCTTGACATACATGCGGACGCGAACTCCTCCGTCGATAGAAAGCACGCCCCAGCCATTGCCCTTTATGCGGCAGTTATTGTAATAGACGGTGGAGTTGTCGCAAAGCTGGGTAACCCGGTTGGTGCCTTGAAAGCCAAGGGCCCACGTCGGAGCGCCTTTTGTTTGAGACACTAGGCTCTCGTTGGAAAGGGTGCAATTGTTAAGGGTCACTATGCTGTTGCCTCCGCAATGCACGATGGTGCGCGTTACGCCCTTGAATTTGATCTCGGAGTTGTTGACGGTGACCTTTGAATTGCCAAAGCAGGCGATGCCCGATCCGTAGCCGATGAAGTCATTGTCTCCATCCCCTTCGAAGTCGATCTTGAGCCCTTCTATTGTATATTCGCTGTTGCCGGCGACTATGATGCCATTGAAGTTATCCTCAGTTCCCATGAGAGTAACGCCGGCGGCCATCTTGTCGGTCACCTTCCCGCCCTGCACCATGGCCGGGACTGACTTTCCCGGGACATACCTGCCGTCCTCGATAAGAATTGCAGCCCGAAGCACCTGCCTGCTATTTTTCTGCATTCCTGAACCCGGTCCTATGAAGCTGTCCGTGACGGTGATGAATATGTCGCCTTTATATACGCCCGGCTTTAACGCCGTGCCCATGCCATCAACCGTCATGGTAAGGCTCTTGCCGTCAGGTGCCTTGATAACCGCACCCTCGGCAATGGTAAGGCTGGATAGGTTAGCGGTCTTTTCGACAACCCAGGTTGAGCCTGCGCTGACTGTCTTGCTTTCAACAGACCAGGCAAACGCCGTCTTATCAATTGCTGCAAAAGGCAAAATAAGCATTGCTGCAATGCCTGTTGACACTAGAATCTTAACGAATCTTTTTTGAATGACCATTTTTGCCTCCTAAATCGCCAAAGGCGGAAATTCGAAGCTCGAAATTCGAAATACGAAACAAAGACAAATTTTCAAAATAAAAAAACGGTGCTTTGATGCTTCAAGTTTTTTACT
>JBFYXR010000240.1:0-3753 GCA_041310455.1 Desulfobacteraceae bacterium
ACAGCCGCCCACCCCATTCCGCCTTCCATCGCCGCAGCATTATCGCCACAGGCAAATAGCTTGGGTATTGCCTTTTTGCCGGCGGCGTTGAGCAGTTCCATATTCTCGTTAACCACTATCCCGTTATGGGTGGTATTGGTGAAGTTCTGCAGCCAGAAGGCATAGAAGGGAGCCTTCTTAATAGGCCTGAGAGATTCCGGGCTTTTATACATATCCAGGTCCCGTCCTTTCTCGCAATACTCATTATATCTGTTCATGGTAGCAACAAAGGTCTTGGGATCTATCTTCATTTTTTTTGCCAGCTCTTCAAAGGTATTCGCCTTTTTTGTACGATTTCCCGGGGCGCCTCCATCATCAAGGGATGCCTCATACTCGATATCTTTTCTTAAACCGTTATCCTTAAAAGGAGCCGTTTGATCGGCAGCATTACTTGCAATATACCGTTCACTGAATATGTTGATTAAATCATCGTCTATAACAGCATAACACTCGCCTTTCGGCTGTTTGATCAGGGGCCAGTAGGCGATACTCATAATATCGGTCTCACTGAAAAAACGCTCACCATTCAGGTTGACATATACTGTCTCAGGATAGGTGCATATCTTAAAGATTGTGAATGAATAGGGATGATGAACAGGACCGAGGAACTCCAGGTTCATTCCTGCGTAGTCCACGAAAGCCCCGGCCTTTTCTGCCATTTCCAGAGAATCACCCTGGGCTGTAGGACAATTGAAATTATGTATGCTGTTATCATTATCGAATATCTCCGGCCACCTCTTCTTAAGCTTATCCATATTGCCGCCGAAGCCTCCTGCAGCCAGGACGCACGCCTTGAAGTTGACCTGCATCTTGCCGTCCTTGGCGTCAACTGAAACCCCTGTCACATTACCCTTCGCATCCTTAATAAATTCCCTTGCGCGGGCCTCGGTAATCACCTGAATGCCCATCTTTTGGCATTGTTCCCGCATTCTGGTAACCAGATAAGATCCGCTGCGGCCGGGTCCGATCGAGGGGTCTCTGGATTTCGTGTTTATGAAAAATCCCTTTTCGCCTATGCCTCGACCTCCTCCGGGTCCGCCTCCTCCGGGCATACCACCCCCCATACTCCCTGGACCGCCCTGCTGGCCGGCTGCGGGTTTAACATAAGTCGCCGGTTTAGTAAAAAAATCGCTAACATCACATAGCTCATCAAACCAGTCAAACATCGGCCCCTGAGAATCCACATAATTGCGGATTAGCTTGTAATTATAATTCCAGTTATAACGCTTTATAACTTGTCGAAAGGAATCATCGGTGGTGTCAGGATAGCCGGCCTCTTTATGCCACTTTGTGTTCTGGCATGAAAAGCCTGCAAACCAAGAAGATCCTCCGGTCTTTTGCGCGGCCTCAAGGACGATGACATCCTTGACGCCAAGGTGCTTTGCCTTCACGGCAGCAGTAAGACCCGATCCACCACCGCCAACCACTACCAGGTCACAGTTCATAACATTTTTTGCCATTGATATTTCCTCCTTATGGGAATTTCTTTGTTTTGCGGTTGTTGTAGAAGTCGTATCGCCTTTTTGCTATTTCTTCCCTGAAGCGGAAACAGCATGGGCCGCAGAAATATTGCATACTGAAGCGCAGGTCCCGCATTGTATGCACTTCTTCTGGTCTATCTCATATTTGTCATCGCCCCAGGCGATAGCTTTCTGAGGGCATTCATTGAAACAATAGTGGCAGCCTACACAGGTAGCTTCAATAATATAGGTCACCTTTCCTTCAGCCCCTTTTGCATCCGGAACTAAACCGGCCATATTCATAACAAATGGCGCTGCAATTGCCGCGGAACTTACCAGCATGAACTTTCGCCTACTTAAATTTAGACTTGTGTCACCCATAAGATTCTCCTTCATTATTTGATATTAATATTCCACCATATTGAAATATATTCACTTTCGCTGCATGACCACAATGACATTTCGCTGTTAATGACTGTAATATCTAGAGGTTGCGGTTGAGAAAACAGAAAATATTTTATCTAAAAGACAGTTTTGCCGTTAAAATATAAGTTTGAAAAGTAAGCCGGATAATTTATTTTGAAGCTGGTTATTTTGTGCTTATCTGCAAAAACAGATTCCAAAATTATTTAAGGATGAGCAACTACGAAGTTATATATAACTAATTTGTAATTATGCTATGATGATTTGCGAATCATTTGTGGCATTTTGCGAACCTTTATGGTCCTATATCAAAAAAAAGACTGGGGTCAGAGAGGGGAGGGGGGTACGGTCCCCGGCGTCACATCCTGATTCCGGGGACCGTAATGAAGGTTATATTAGAATTTATAGGATACGTTCAATACGAAGGTCCTTGGCTCGTTGACAAATCTCCTGTAGAAGGGCACGATAAAGTTTGTCTGGGCATGGTTCTCAAGGTTTTTGCCCGATACGCTGGTTACCCACTTTCCGTCCTCTGTTGTATAGCTTGCGTTAAAGTTGGATCTTGTGTAGCGATCCTGATAGGCACCAGCAAGATACTGCTCAGCGGTCGTCCAGTACCCGTCGGATATCTTTGTGTCAAATCCGACTGTAAAAAAGGCGCCGTTATCAAGGTTCACTGTGTGCTCATAGCCCAGCTTAATGCACCAGTCAGGCGACATGGCTACCTGGCGGCCCTTGAGTTGTAAGTTGCCCCCACCTCCGAAATCCGGATTGGCAGGAATCAGGAGTTCGCCGTATTTGGCATCTACAAGGGCCAGCGCTGCATTCACCTTATCATTCTGTGTGACAAGATAATCCAATTCAATGTCTACGCCCTTGTTCGTCCCTTCCTTTGCGTTAAAGATCGCCTGTGCTCTTTCAGTTGAACCCGTAGCGGCGACAGTGTACTCCACTGGAAGCTGAGCCTGCATGTTGGTGTATTTGTAGTAATAGCCTTCCAGATTCAACTGCATGCGGCCGTTCATGAAGCGGTTCTTGCTGCCGAACTCGTATGCGACCAGTTCTTCAGGCTTGTATACCTTGGGCGGCAAGGTCATGTTCAGCCCTCCCTGCTTGAACCCTGTGGATACCTGGGCGTACAACATGGAATTTTCTCCGGGGTCAAATTCAATACCGGCCTTATAGGTGGTGGATTTTACATCCTGCTCATAGTGCAGCCATCCCGAGTCATAGACACCTGTCCCGTTTGTGTCGGCATACAAGGGATGTGCAGGGGGGACCTGGGAATTGCCGTAGCGGTAATCCGTCGAGTTGGTGTCCTGGCTGTGTCGTATGCCACCGGTCACCCGGAAGCGGTCGGTAATGGGGACCGTGGCCTGCCCGAACAGTGCATGTGTCATGTCCGGATCACGCTTGTTGACAAAGTGCCAGTTTGCATCGCTGTAAGTCGTGGGGTCCTGCATATTCATTTCCTGCTGCGGCATCTTCATCCCGTAATAGCCGACAAGCCATTTTACGGCCGAGTCTGCGGGGGATGCCAGCCTGGCCTCAGCGGTATACTGCTGGCTATCACGGCCCTGGCCGGTGCCGAGGGATTTGACTACGCTGGTGGCAATACCCAACAGCATGTTGTCGACATTCAGCGAAGAGACCTCCGTATAGGACGGGATCAATGTCAGCTGTGCCCAGTTCATGTCCAGGTCAATCTTTATTGAAAATATCTTCTGCTTGTTGGTAAGTGACCCAGCCGGATGCCATTTGTCATTTGTCCACGCATCTGCGCCGGCCGGTACAATCCACCCTGTCTGTACGATATCCGGGATGCCGTCCG
>JBFYXR010000241.1:0-3923 GCA_041310455.1 Desulfobacteraceae bacterium
AAGCAAAACTTTCAGATGGAATTTTATACAAGCAATCAGTTTTCAGATAATAGAATGAAGAATGACAGCTGGTCTTTCTTATTAGTCGTCAGAAAACGCTAGTCTCCAAGACAGATGCTCAGGTCCCGCGCGGTCTGAATGGTATCTCCGTCCAGGGGCACGCTCTTCATGCGCGATACCGCTTCGGCCAGCGGGACTGCCAGCACGTTAGGGGGATCGAGAGCTACCATGGTGTCGAACTTCCCCTGCTCAATGAAGCGGACAGCCGCTGCGCCAAACCGCGTCCCCAGCAGCCGGTCAAAACGGGTCGGACTGCCGCCGCGCTGCAGATGCCCGAGCACCAGGTGGCGGGTATCCTTGCCTGTGAGTTCTGCCAGCTGTTTGGAAATTCTTTCGGCTACCCCCCCGAGAATGACCTCCTGGCGTCCGGCCTCACCTTTGCCCTTCGTTGTCCTTCCTCCATTGATAGGGACAGCGCCTTCGGCCACCACAACAATTGCGTGTTTCTTGCCGCGTATGTCGATATCAAGGATCTTTTCTGAGACCTTATTGATATCATAGGGGATTTCAGGGATCAGGATAGCGTCAGCGCCTCCGGCTAAACCGCTCTCAAGGGCTATCCACCCGGCGTAGCGGCCCATCAGCTCCACGACAAAGACGCGTTCATGGCTTTTAGCCGTGGTCTTGAGCTTGTCCAGTGCCTCGGTTGCCGTAACGCAGGCCGTATCCAGGCCGAATGTGATCACTGTTCCGGAAAGGTCATTATCTATAGTTTTAGGGATGCCGATAACAGGCATGCCGAGCTCTGAAAAACGATGGGCTATGTTGAGTGAACCGTCTCCGCCTACGGCGATAAAGGCATTGAAATGCAGCCTGTTGAAGTTTTCCAACACCCGGGCGGACACGTCGCGGATGGTCACCTCGCCTGTCACACAGGGGAGTGGAAATTCGAAGGGGTTACCCTTATTGGTTGTGCCGATTATGGTTCCGCCCAGCTGTTCGATTCCAAAAACCGCACTCGGCTCCAGATGGACCAGCTGGTTTGTGTCGAGCAGACCCTGATAGCCATTGCGCGATCCAAAAACCTCCCAGCCGCGCTTATCCGCTGCAAGCACCACCGCCCGTATCACTGCATTAAGACCCGGCGCATCACCACCGCCGGTGCTGATTACGATCCTGAGATTATTTGATGACATTTCGTTTTCCCCCCTTCAATTGGCAGTTTCGCTTATCGGAGTAGTTGTCACGCTGACAGGTGTATTAAATGCCTCCAGACGTTTTTTGATTTCAGGCATTGCCTTCTGTGCAGCTTCTATACCGGCCTCCATGCACCGTTTTTTCTGGGTAAAATCCATGGTTCCGACATCGCCGACATCCGGAGCAATGAGCACATCAGCCTCCTTTATCTTGTATGAGTCGATTTTATTGCTCATGATAGCGATAGCCTGAAGCGTAATTTCAACCAGATTGCCGGTTTCTTTGTTTTGTATTGTCTTTCCTATTGAAACAACAATGACCAGGTTGGCTCCATACTGGCGGGCAACTTCAGGCGCTATATTTCCAAGCACACCGCCGTCAATCAACTGCCTGTTATTATATGAGAGAGGCGTGAATACCCCTGGAATGGAACATGACGCCCGGACGGCCTTTGAAACCGGCCCGGAGGAAAAAATCACCGGCTCCCCTGTGTTCAGATCAGCTGCAACGGCGTAGAACGGCACCTTCAGCTGTTCTATGTTCCGGGTGGATATTTTTGAAGTCACGAATTTTTCGAGCTTGTCGCCCTTAACAGGCCCCGTTGTGGAAGACAGGATTGAAAAATCAAAAATGTCGTCCTTCTCAAGCTCAAAGGATGTCCATTCCAGCTGAAACGTATTCGGATTTGAGGCATAGAGCGCTCCAATCAGGCTTCCGACACTTGTCCCTACGATCATATCGATCGGGATTTTTTCCTGTTCAAGTGCACGCAAAACACCGACATGCGCGAATCCTCTAGCCGCGCCCCCGCCAAGTACCAGGGCGACCTTAGGTTTTATATAAACAGGAGCCGGTTCAATAACCACCGGAACCTCCTTTTTTACAGCGCACCCGGACAAGATAAAAACAGGCAACAAAATACAGGATGCTGCCCTCAGCGATCTCAGCAAATTCATAATATACCCTCTGTAAAAATTAGCCCGTCTAAAAATAATCATCAATCTACATCCACCTGTTTAAATGTCAAAGCAAATACTTAGTTTATTAGCATAAAACCGTCGTTGACACAAACTTCCGATTCCCATATACTCCAATAAAGGTAGATCCATGCCACATCCGATTTCCACAGAAATCCCTGGATTTCGGACCAGGCAAAACCTGACAGCATTTTGTTAACATCTGATAGCTGAGAGTTGTTATAAAAACAAGGAGATCCAATGGCGGAAAAAATTGATTACAAGGAAGTTATAGACAGGCCTGTTGCCCTATTTGACACAAGCATGGGGACATTTGAGGTGGAACTCTATGCCAGGGAATGCCCTGAGACGGTCTGGAATTTTATCAACCTCGCGGAAGGAAGGCAGCCCTCCCTGAAGGAAGGCGGGTTCTATGACAGGCTTACATTCCACAGGATTATTGAAGGCTTCATGATCCAAGGCGGCTGCCCCATAGGCACCGGGGCCGGCGGACCGGGTTATACATTTAAAGATGAATTCAGCCCCGCATTGAGGCATAACTGCGAGGGCATATTATCCATGGCGAACGCCGGACCCGGCACCAACGGAAGCCAATTCTTCATCACTCTGAGTTCAACACCGCACCTGAACAACAGGCACACTGTCTTTGGAAAGGTGATCAAAGGCATGGAGGTCGTCCGGGCTATCGGGCAGGTTGAAACGGGACCCAATGACAGGCCTAAAATCCCGGTTGTGATAAACAAGATTACCATTGACAGGGAAAAGAAGTAACGGGTTACTTGTGTTAATTTGTTGCTTGGGTTGCTTGAGTTAACGTTATTTATTGCAGACAAAATCTTTTGACCATAACTTATTGATACCGGAGTCCGGAGAACTTTAATAACTCTGGATTCCGGGTCAAGCCCGGAATTACGGAACAAACAACCTATCAGGTCAATCTCCCTGGGAGATTAATATTATCATCACACGAAATAAGATACCCCATGCCCGCCTTTGATATCATCATTGTTCTTCCTTACCTGTTTTCCGATCACCCGTCCTTTCCTGAAGGAATCCTTAAAAAGGTACTGGAAAAGGAGGGTTTCAGCGTGGGGATCCTTGAAACCCCCTTCTGGCAGAAGAAGGAATCCTTCGCGGCCCTCGGAAAACCGAAGCTTTGCTTTGCGATCGTTACAGGCCCTGTAGATTCAATCCTGCTTAACTATACTTCACTTAGAAAAAGAAGAAACGAGGACCTTTATCAGGATGATGGCAGGGCGTTCTTTCCAGGCTGTCCGCCATCCATCCGATACAAGATCAGGCCTGACAGGGCTACCCTGGTCTTTGCCGGCAGGATAAAAGAATTATTCCCGGACACGCCCATTGTCATAGGGGGCATCGAGGCCTCCATGAGGAGGTTCGCACACTATGATTTTCAGCAGGACGCCATAAGGCGATCCATCCTCCTTGATTCAAGGGCGGATATCCTTGTTACGGGGATGGGTGAAAGGCAGATGGTGGAGATCGCCAGCCGGCTAAGGGAAGGGAATCATGTCAGGGAGATCGTTATCCCCGGCACAGCCAGGATTGCCGAACCTCCTCCCGGCGCGGAGTTTGAAGAGATACCCTCCTATGACGAGAGCTCCGTTGACGGTTCAAAGCTGCTCGCCGCCCAGCTTATGCTGCAAAGGGCAATGCAGCAGGGGAAGAGGATCGTCCAGCGTTACGGCAGCAGGGCTGTCATAGAAGAACCGCCGGAGGTCTACAACG
>JBFYXR010000244.1:0-3178 GCA_041310455.1 Desulfobacteraceae bacterium
GCAGCATTTGATTGAGTAACAGCGGCCTGATTCTGAAATAACTTTATATTTGCGGCAGCTCCGGCATTACTTAAGAGTTCCGATGACCCGGAACTTGAAGTTGAGCTATCGGCCGCAGTTGTCTGGGCAAGGAGCAGGGATGATGGGATACCGAATATCAGAACAATCGATAAAGACAGCAGGATCTGAATCAGTTTGGGTTTTTCAGGCATCATAAAAGTCCTTCCTAAAGATTTCTTGAACAGTTGGATTAGGCTGCAATCATGCAATTACTCGCGATCTATATATCATTGCGACTTTTTTATCAAGCTAAAATCATAAAATCAGGCGGGTGAGGATGTCTTCAGTTATCCGGAAAAATTCAAATCTGTCAGATAGATAAGGCGTTATTGCCGAAAGGGCGTATGCCTCAAAACTATGCCCTTTAGCTGTAAAATAAGGGTGCTGTATGCCGGGTTTTAATATGTGACTCAGCAAAAAGCGTATAGGAAATTGAATGTCAGGGGGAAATGAAAATGATCAGGGGGATATTCATCGAATATCCCCCTGATAGAATGCTGGATACTATGTATTAGTGGTGATGGTGTGCCGATGAAGAAGAACCTTCATCATTTGCTGCTACCGCAATAACTGCTCCTGCAGCCATAACTGCGGCAGAAATGCCCAGAATCGTTGCAGTGCTCATGCCCGCAGTTGCTCCCGGGCCGGCCTTGCCTGATGCCGCTGCCTTTTTTATGCCTGCTGTTCCTCCTGATCCGGCCTGGCCTGAGGCCGCTGCTGCCTTGCTTATGTCTGAGGTTTCTCCTGTTCCGGTCTGAGCGGACGTCGAAGATCGCTTTACCTGTGCTGTAGATACAGTTGATGTCAAAGGAATAAGCAAAACAGCCAATGACAGGATAGTGACAAGAATCTTCAGCCTTTTGCTGCTTCTCTTCATTATAATACCTCCCGGATAATAAATTATCCCTCCCCTTGTATTAAATGAAGGGCAGATTACACTACAATTCTCTCACACAGTCAACTATTTTTTAATTGCTATCTTGTGATCTCAAATAATCTGGATTTGAATTTTGCAGGCATCAGGTTTTTTCCCAAATCGAATAAGTCCTGCCAGTGAGGCACCGTGGCGGCAACATCCCTGGTCCACGGTGAGATCCCGTAGTAAAGCCTCTCTCCTGAATCATGATTAAAAAACATCCTGATCGGCAGGCTGAGATAGACGCCTTTGTTATTATAGCCCCTGTTATATGGGTCAGTAAAGTTGTCCGTATCAGTAAGGCTGTAATAAAAACCAACAATTGCCCCGGTGTCATATTCTCTGTTTATGTCAAGCATCCATCCCCTGTCTCCGGCCAGAAACTTTCCATACTTCACGTGAAAGGTCATTTCCAGGCCCTGATAGTAATAATAGACATTACCCAGGATGCTGTATCTGTCAAAATCCTTAAGTTCAAACTGGGCCTTTGGTTCTCTTTTTATAACCCAATCTCCTTCCATCCCCAAGGCAATTCTGCCATCTCCGGCAAAATAGAGGGCTTCACCTCCTATGCCCGCATACATCTTATCAAAATAGCCAAGACTTACGCGTCCGAACCCCTTTTCAGACAGGCGGAAGACCTGGTTGATCAACAGCCTGTCAAATGTGTAATTTATGTCCATATAGTCAGCCTGGTCAGTCCTTACAGGATTCGGTGATGGCTCTGCACTGGCATATATGTCGGAATAAAACGGTATATCAAATCTTGCATAGGCCAGAGCGCCTTTCCATGGATTTGCTGTCAGATAGGGTTTTATGCCTGCGCGCACCTGGAGATAGTCTGTTGTATCCAGCCAGAATGTTGCAAGATCAGGCTTGACGCCGATGGTGAAGTTCTTTTCAGGCGCCGGACCCGATTTTATAAAATCCTGCTGAAGGCTGTTTTCGGACCGGCTTATCACCCTGATATCGATTAGACCTGAATAAAAAATATCTTCAGGTATCTTTCCCAGCAGGAACATCTCAAGATGGGAAGGCCTGACTGATATCTCCAGAATAGGCATGTTCCGCTTTTTTTCTACCGCTATTAATTTGCGGCAATCCTCCGGGGAATAATATAACAGTATGCGCAACACCCTGCCTGCCGCCTTTTGGTTTGACAGATATTTTGTGTTTTCAAATTCAGCAATTACAACGCTTCCATCGGTATAAACGGAGATGTCGGAAAAACCTGCCGCCTGAATTGCCTTATGGATATTATCAACCATCTCCTTCAGGTCTCTCTCTACAAAGGCCCTTCGATCAACAGGAAGCAGAACACGGGGATCAGACTTCTGGGGAAGTATTTGTTTGCCGAGTTGAGACTGAAAATGGAGCATGGCTCCCAGCGTATTTCCGCGCTGATATGAAAGGCCAACTTTTATACCTTTAAGTATTTCCCCCCTGATCCCCAGATTTACGGGATAGCTTGCCCCTTCCGGGACGCCCCTGGCGAATGGGTGGTCATCCTCATATCTAACAGGGTTGTATTCGGCCATGAGGTGAACCCTGTCACCTAATGCCAGTTCCACTCCTCCGAAAAGGCCGATCTTGTCATGAGAAGGCAAAGATATGGCCCCCTTTAGCCGTTTGGTGCCTATGCCCAGCGTGAAATCCAGGGGAAAATACTGACGGCTGATTGCGAGGTACTCGCTTGGGAAAATGCGTGTCCCCAGAAAATCGTTTATGCCTACGGCTATTGCAGGCAATGCCTTTGATTCCGGGAATATCTGGTATTTCAGGTCAAAGGCCCTGTCGTAGGAGAAGCCAAAGAAGGTCCGGATATTAGTTATATCTGTCAGCCTTCCGGTAAATTCTATCCCCGGCAGAAGGCCCATGCCCAAAGTGTACCATCTGTACGGCGAGGCATCTGCCGCACCCAGTCTTATGACTCCGTCTTCAAGTATCCTTGCGTTAGGGATTTCCATAAGCCCGGTTCCTCCCCAGTTGGAAGAGTTGTTGAAAGGGCTGTCCCAGGAATAGGCAAATGTTGTGAAAGTCAGCTGGGTGAAAAGATGGACAATGAGCAGGGAAACGGGAAAAAAGAACCTGGCTTTTTTAAAGAATGGAACAGGATCGTCTGTACTGCGGCAATCTTTATTGGGTTTTTTTTTATCCGACAATAGATCCATCCTGCAAATGATATTCAAAAATGATAATACC
>JBFYXR010000246.1:0-4435 GCA_041310455.1 Desulfobacteraceae bacterium
GGCCGGGAAATGTAACATCCCTGTCCGTACAGGCCGGAATCATGTTTGGCGAGGAAGGCAGATACTGGACTGGCGGCGGATTCACCGTCGGACGCGTGGCCTATCAACTGGCCTCTGAAACTCCATTCGATGTCCGTTACAGGAGTCGCGGAGCTAACATGTTCTACAGAACATGGATCGGGGAAGACTGGGGCATCAACACACAATTGGACTATCAGAATCTGGCCGGGGCTTACAGGCTTAAGGGCATCACTTTGGCCCTGTTTGTTGACTTTTAACGGCAGATTTCAGGACACCTACCGCCTGTGTATCGGAGATTTACGGATGAAGCTTATAATCCTGCCTTGTAAGGGCTGACGGCATGAAAGGGAGCGCATGAGATGAATATCGTCAAAAGAGATGTCACCATAGATATTGCCAGGGGAATTGGCATCATCCTCGTGGTATTCGGACATACCTTCCCGATATATGCCGTCACAAGTTTTATATATTCCTTCCATATGCCCCTTTTCTTTATGCTGACAGGATTCACTTTTAAACCGGAAAAATATGCACAGGACCCGTGGCATTTTTTAAGGAGATATATCACCAGATTAATTATTCCCTATTTAATCGCGGCGATCTGTTCGTACCTTCTGTATATGCTCCTCGCGCCGACCCTGAGCCTCCCCGATATTACCCCAGGCTCTGCCGCGCGGGGCATCATGAACGGAAACGGAAGCAACCTGCCGTTTAATAATGTACTGTGCTTTTTGCCTGCATTCTTCTGCGCGGGCGTTATATTCTTTGTCCTGGGGCATGTTTTAAGAGGAATCAAGCTTTTTCTGGGAGTCGTACTGGTCAGCTTCACGGGCATCATAACCGGGTTGTCAAATCATCTGCCCTTCGGCCTGGATATCGCCATGGCAACACAATTCTTTATCTATTGCGGCCACATCTTCAAAAAGGCGGACTGGCTGGAAAAGATCAGGCTATCCGGGACAAGGGGCGCTTCGAATTATATAGCCCCTGCGGCCATCCTTGTAATGCTGGTCTTCAGCGCCATGAACGGCAGGGTAGACCTGATGACCCGCATCTACGGTCAGCCCGTTCTATTTTTTATTGCAGGCCTCAGCGGATCAGTCTCTGTGCTGATGATCTCATTATTTTTTTCCCTTGAAGGACATCGGCTCCGGCATGCCGGAAGGCTTCTTGGTGCCGCAGGCAGGGCATCCATGTATATATTCATATCCCATATCCCGATCTCCTATTGCCTTGCCTCGGCCTTTGCACTCCTCTGGGGATTATGGATTTATTATTCCTTTGAGGCATACTGGTATCTGTTCTTCATTGCCGGTCTCTTCATACCGGCCTTCGTTTATATCTTTACAGCATTCATAAGGAATAAAGTCAACCCTTAAGAAAAATCAGCAATGTCCGGTTAGAACTTAGTGCAGCGGGACGCCCATAAAAACCTAAGAATCTTCTGCAAACAAGGAATGCTGTGGCAGTTGAAGTTTTAATATATCAGGGATTGTGCAATGTTTTTCTATATTATTGACTTCATTTTTTGATTATTTTATTATTGTAAGGAATCCGGAAAGTAAGGAGAATGGAAATGCTTGCAAAGATAACATCAAAAAATCAGATCACCATCCCCAAGAAGATAATGACTCAGATTGACGACACTGAGTATTTTGACGTTCAAGTCAAAGACGGAAAAATATCGCTGACTCCATTAAAAGTCTATGACATGGATCTGGAAAAAATAAGAAATAAAATGAAAAAGCTCGGGCTAGGTGCAAACAGCGTGGCAGAGGCTATTGAATGGGCTCGTTCAAAATAGCACGTGTTGTTATTGATACAAATGTCATTATTTCATCCCTGCTTTTTGGAGGGTTGCCGGGCGAGCTTATTCCACTCTGGAAAGCAGGAATAATTCGGCCTCTGATTTCAGCAGATATTCTTAATGAATATTTAAGGGTCCTGGCCTATCCCAGATTTGCACTGACGGAAGATGAAATCAATTTTATCATCTACCATGAAATCCTGCCTTATTTTGAAGATACTGTTGTAAAGCGGCAAAAAAAGATCATTAAAGAAGATCCATCTGATGATAAATTTATCGCCTGCGCCGAGTCCGGCAAGGCTGCGTATATTATATCAGGTGACAATCATTTGCTGAACCTGAGAACCTATGGCCCAATTGAGATCGTTTCCCCCTCACAAATATTGTCAAAATTTAAATAGCATCATTAATGTCCAAAACAATTTTAAAACATCATATGAAGTCTTTCAGGAAAAACAATAATAGCTCGTCATGCCCGAAAAGCATGCCCCTGCGAAGGCAGGGGGCGGGCATCCAGTGGTTTTTTCTCAATTGCAACCTCTGGATTCCCGCCTTCGCGGGAATGACAGTTCCAGGTTCTCTATTTATATATTTATCGAATAGAGAATCTTTATTTGCTCTCGTAAGCGATTGCATCATTGTATCGGACAAGATTGAAATAGCATAACATATGAGATTCCAACCATGCCCTTTACTTTCATCCGGTAGTCTGGTATTCAGTCTTGAGAGTTGCCTGTGGTCTGTTGTTAGGGGCTTTTACTGTTTTCAAATTAATGGTATTGCAATCCTTAGAAACAACCTGCCATAAACAACCGGCAACAAACACCTTCGTTAATATCAAGGAAAACATCAAAGATGAAGATATACCCAAAACCATTGGAAGATCTTATTGCCCAGCTCTCGAAGCTCCCCGGGATCGGGCAGAAATCGGCCACACGGGTGGCCCTTTACATACTCAGGAGCAGGAAGGAACTGGCGGAAGGCCTTGCAGCCAGCCTCATGGAGGTCAAGGATAAGATCAGGTTCTGCCCGGTGTGTTTCAATTTTACGGACAGCGAACCCTGCGGCATATGCTCGGACACCAACAGGGCGAATGGCGTATTATGCGTGGTGGAAGGCCCGGGCGACCAGATCGCCATCGAGGAAACGGGGGTCTTTAACGGCAGATATCATGTCCTCCACGGCGTGCTTTCGCCCCTGGACGGCGTGGGGCCGGAGGACCTCAAGATAGGCGAATTCATGGCGCGCCTTGAAAAGGAAGACATCAGGGAGGTTGTCCTGGCGACAAACCCCACGGCCCAGGGGGAGGCCACTGCCCATTTTCTGGCGGATCTACTGTCGGACAAGGGTGTCAGGGTTACAAGGATAGCCCTGGGCGTGCCGATGGGAGGAGACCTCAAGTATATGGATTCTATGACGCTGAGGCATTCATTCAAGAGCAGGATAGAGGTGGAGAAATGATATCCTCCAGGGTGATCGATGAACTTAAGATTATTGTAGGACCGGCTCATCTGATCACCGCGCCTGGCGACCTTGCCGGCTATTCCACTGACGGCACAAAGCTCGAATACCTCCCGGACGCCGTGGCCCTCCCGGGGGGCAGCGAAGAGATATCAAGAATAATGCTCCTTGCCAACAGGGAACTCTTTCCCGTTATACCAAGGGGAGGCGGGAGCGGCATGACAGGAGGCGCCCTGGCAGTCCGGGGCGGTCTTGTAATCTCTCTTGAAAGATTCAACCACATCCTGATGATCGACCAGGAAAATCTCATAGCCAAGGTTGAGCCGGGCGTCATTACCGCGCGCCTGCAGGAGGAGGTGGAAAGGCTGGATCTGTTTTATCCGCCTGACCCGGCAAGCGCAGATGTCTCGACAATCGGAGGCAATGTTGCAGAATGCGCGGGCGGGCTTAGGGGATTAAAGTATGGCGTAACCAGGGATTATGTGCTTGGCATGACCGTGGTCCTCCCTACAGGCGAGATAATAAATACCGGCGTTGAGACCATGAAGGGGGTGGCAGGCTATGATCTTACAAGGCTTATAGTGGGCTCTGAGGGGACCCTTGCCGTTATAACCTCCATAACCCTCCGCCTTATACCAAGGCCTGCTGCCAAACGCACCATGATCGCCTTCTTCCGGGACATCAGGGGCGCCGCAAGAGCCGTATCAAACATAATACGTGAAAAAATCACCCCTGCCACACTTGAGTTTATGGACAGGCAGTGCATCGAGGCCGTTCGGGATGAGATGGGCATTGATATACCCCTTGATGCGGAGGCCATGCTGCTTATTGAAACGGACGGCGACGAGGATGTTGTGGCCAAAGAGGCCGGAAGGCTCAAGGATATATGCCTCAGGTCAGGGGCTGTACGTCTGGCCATCGCCTCTGATCAGGAAGAGATAGACAGGCTATGGGAGGCAAGAAGGGGTGTTTCTCCTGCCCTGAAAAACCTGAGGTCCGGAAAGATAAGCGAAGACGTTGTGGTACCGCGCAGCCGGCTGGTTGATCTTGTAACCTTTCTCAATGAAACATCCCAAAAATATTCCCTTCCTATAGCATCCTTCGGCCATGCCGGTGACGGAAATATACATGTAAACATCCTGCTGG
>JBFYXR010000247.1:0-5762 GCA_041310455.1 Desulfobacteraceae bacterium
GCAGATATTCTGGATGTGAACGTAGGATTTCCCGGGCCTGATGATCGCAAGCTGGGACCAGCCAAAGAGATATCCCACCCAGCTGCCGTAGGCACGTGTCAGATATATATAGTCTCCGCCATCGTGCGGATAAGCGGTAGCAAGCTCCGCGTAGCAGATGGCCCCTGTCAGGGCAAGGAGCCCCCCTGCAAGCCATATGCCCAGTATCCCAACCCATCCCCCCATGCACGCGGCAACTGTGGGTGTTATCTCATATATCCCCGCACCTATAATAATCCCGACAATGATGCATATGGAATCGAAAAGAGATAGTTCCTTTCTTGGGACCATGCCCATGGTGCGTTCCTTTCAAATCGATTATCGGTCCCTGATGTGAAGAAAACACGACTACAGGAAATGGTGTCGTTCTCAATATTTTTTAAGCGTAACGCCAACGCTTCCTGAACCTGTGTTTATAAACAGGGTTTCCAGATCTGCATTGTTGGTGACTGCACTGATATAGCTCTGAGTCCCCCCCTGGTCCATGTTATGGGCAACAATCAGGCCGCCGGGACGCACAAGGGGCAGAAGCTGTTTCAGGTAGTCATGGTAGCCGTCCTTGTCGGCATCTAAAAACAGGAGATCAATGGGACCCTTCAGTGTCTTTACCTTGTCATGGGCATCACCTTCTACGACCGTAGCAATACTATCTACCCCGGCGTTTTTAAAATTCTGCCTGGCAAGTTTCACGCTTGAGGCCTCTATTTCGAATGTGGTAAGCCTGCCGCCAGTTCTCTTCAACCCCAGAAGCATCCACAGGGCTGAATACCCGTTGGAGGTGCCGATCTCCACCACGTTCCTGGCGCCCATGCTCTCCACAAGCGTCCTCAGAAACCTCCCGTCATCCATGGGGACGTTTGCGCCCTGCGCCCTCTGGGTTGCGGTCATGTCATTCAGCACTGCCACTATCTTTTTCTCATCATCGTTCTTTGGGAGAATCGAACTCTGGGTGGATGTGGAGCCGAAACCGCCGCGCATCCCGCCCCTCTGGGCCTGGGATATCAAGGGAATTATCATCATAACAATAAGGATTGCGGATGCTGAAAATAGTTTATTATTATTCATTTCTGCACCTCTTATATTTGTGGATTATTGCAGCCTGTTAATAAGGCAGAGCAAAAATACCCTGCCTTATCAGATTATGGATAGCGGCGCACTTTTATTAGTTCATCCTTTTTGCAACCATTTCCTGAGTCCTTGTAGTAGGCTGTGCCCCCTGAGCAGAACCGGTTGCGCCTTGAGAAGTGCTGGGTCCGCTCATAGATGTCATACCTGCCGGCATCGGCATCTCTGCTGTAAATTTAATCTCATTGCCGGCAACAGTGCCCTTATATGTCGTCTTCATTTCATTCTGGCCCATTCTGCTGACGGTTACAAAGGAGACCTCATTACCAGTAATCTTGCCTTCTGATATTTCAGTCTCGCTTCCGGTCTGTGTTGTAAGCTTGCCGGTCATCTTGGGCTGACCCTCCACCTCAAAGGTGGCATTAACAGTCTGCTGGTTTATTATTGTGCCTGTCACCGAGTTACCGGCGACCTTGAATGTAAATATCCTGTCCCCGCCCGGTGATCCTGACGGGCTGGTTACCGAAGCAATCCACTTGCCGCTGATATCAGCCGCACCTGCTGATACTGCAAACATGACTGTTATTGCCGAGATCATGACCAATGCCTTTAATACTAATTTTGTCCTCATTTAAATACCTCCCTTGTGATTGTTTATGGATTTATTGCCCCTGCTAACCTATTATAAAACCTGAAGAAAATCGTGAAGCAGAATGCCTGTTTAACATTCCACATCTTTTCTTCATATTCTGATTAGTCGCATATGAATGGAAAAAGTTACATGGATTATTTTATTTAGTCATGCTGCCGCCAAAACAGGAAATTGGTGTTAAGGCTAATTTCATTTCTTTTGCATGAGATTGTGACAGCGGCGGACAGGTTGGCCAATTAATCAATGAAATTTTATTGGCCCTTCTTATGACCGGAAGCTATATGAGAACACCTTTCAGGGTAGTATTAATCCTGTCTGGATTAACTTTTGAGTGGGTGAAGAAACCAAAACTCTCCGAATCTCCGTGTCTTTGAATTCCTCATCCCCGGCCCCTTATCTACAACTCCTCAGGGGCAAAGCAGACCACATCATCTATCTTCTCTGCGCCGGTGAGCAGCATGACAAGCCGGTCCACTCCGAAGGCTATTCCCGCGGATGGGGGCATATCCCTCAGGGCATTTATGAATTTATCGGAAACAGGATACCTTTCCCTGCCCCTCTTTTCCCTCAGGTCATTTTCCTTCCTGAACCTTGCCTCCTGCTCGAGTGGATCGGTCAATTCTGAAAAGGCATTGGCAAGCTCAAGACCGCCCATGTAAAGCTCAAACCTTTCAGCCTTATCCGGGCTGCCTTTTTTCAATCTGGCCAAGGAGGCAAGGGTTGCGGGATAATCATAGAGAAATACGGGCCTGGATTTATTTAAGTTCGGTTCAATATGCAATACCATCATCTCGTCGAACCGGTCTGTCTCAAGTGCCTCTTGAAGTGAGATGGGTGAATAGGCGACAAATGCGTCCTCAACGGAAACCCGGTCCCATGGAGTCTGGAGATCTATTTCCTGCCCACGGTATTGGATGGTCTTTCCGCATCCAAGCCCTCCGGCCACATGGCGTACCATGGCCTCACAGTCAGCCATAAGATCCCTGTAGTCCGATTCTGTACGGTACCATTCCAGCAGCGTGAATTCAGGCAGATGGAGGTGCCCTCTCTCCCCGTCCCTGTAACATTTGCATATCTGAAATATTTTGGGAAAACCTGCCGAGAGGAGCCGCTTCATGCATAATTCGGGCGAGGCATGCAGAAATCCGCGTTGAGTGGCCACCAGGTCAATATGGACCTCCGGGGCGGGGGCAGAGATCAGGTTTGGCGTCTCAACCTCCAGAAAGCCCTGTTCGATAAAAAAACCTCTTATGGATTGTATGATCCTGGCGCGCAGCCACAGGTTTGATTTTAAGGCAGACAATATCAGATATCCTGTTGAATCCTGTCCCCTACTTTACGCGGGTCAAATATTCCCCGGTGCGCGTATCAACGCTTATCTTGCTTCCTTCTTCAACAAAAGGAGGGACGCGGAGGGTATATCCCGTTTCAAGGGTGACAGGCTTGCTGTTACCTACTGCTGAATCGCCTTTGACCCATGGATCAGCCTTTGTAATCTTGAGTTCCACAAAATTCGGGAGGGTGATGTCCAGGGGTGTTGTCTCAAAAAAGAGTATAGATACCTCGAGGTTGTCTATCAGAAAGTTCTTTGCATCGCCCACCTGGTCGCTGGTAAGAGTTACCTGCTCATAATTGTTTTGATCCATAAAGCACCATTCATCGCCCTGGTTGTAGAGAAACTGCATCTTACGCTCCTGCAGATTTGCAGACTCAAAGGTATCGACAGACCTGTAGACTTTTTCATCTGACCTATTGGTGAGCATGTTCTTGATCCGGGCCCTATAAAGGGCCTGTCCCTTGCCGGGCTTGGTAAACGTGAAATCGGTGACCACGTAGGGCTGGCTGTCAATCAGTATCTTCAGGCCTTTTCTTAAATCACTTGCTTGGTAGACTGTCATATCATCCTATCCTTAATAATTTTATTCGGTTAAAGGTTTGTAATTAAAAATCTATGGGAATATAGGGGAGACTGAATTTTCTGTCAAGATTAAAAGCACTTGGGAAGATTTCTAATTTTCTTTCAGAAATACTGGAGGAATGCTGATAAGTGCGTGGCGGTTTCCGGATAATATCCCGTCATGTGCTGCAGGACCCCCGGCTGCGGAAACATAATAACCCGGCTCTAAAATCCTTCAACCGGTTTCTGTTGAATTCCCGCGTTTTCATTTAGCCGAATGCGCCGAATGAGGCGCATTGACTGAATAGCCTACACCGTAAACGGTTTGAATGATATTATTTCCAGGCAGAACTTCATCAATTTTTTTTCTAAGATTCTTTATGTGGCTGTCTACAGTCCTTTCATATCCGTCAAAATCATACCCCTGCATCTTTGAAACAAGATCGCTGCGTGTAAAAACGCGGCCCGGACGCGACACCATGGCCTTCAGCAGTTCAAATTCATTCGGTGTCAGATGGAGGTCGCATTCTCCAACTATTGCCTTATGGCAGTCAGAGTTGACTTTTAGGTCCCCCACAATAAATTGATCTTCAACCGGTTCAGGACGATACCTGCGCAGGACTGATTTGGTCCTAGCAACGACCTCCCTTGGACTGAATGGTTTGCAGATATAATCATCAGCCCCGAGTTCCAACCCCAGCAGGCGATCGATCTCATCGATCTTTGCCGAGATAATCAGGATTGGCACTTTCGAAAAATACCTGATCTCATTGCAGATAGTCAGGCCATCTTTTCCCGGGAGCATGATATCAAGAATTACCGCGTCAGGAGGATTGAGTCGTATTTGAGATATTACGTCGTCACCCCTGTTGAGGATTGAAACGAATATATTTTCCTTCGCAAAATAATCGCTTAAAAGAGCGGTGATTTTTTTGTCGTCGTCAACGATTAATATTTTGAACTTTCCCATATTGAATATCTACTTTTTTATAATAATTATCCGTACCCTGTATATGCTGCTTTATAGAACGTTTATCTCCCAGGGAAAGTTACAAAAAATATTTCAACCGGACACATTATTGAAATATCTTGCTTCTGCAATCTCTTTCCTTCTTGGAATATCATGCTGTACGCCTCAGGGCCAGCTCGTATCAAACATGTATAAAAGCCATAAATAATCACCAATCCATACACAACATGTTTGATAGTCGTACTATTACAGGATGTTACAGGGTCAGCTGAAATTTCCGCAGGATCCATGGGCTATAGGCAGGGGCTCTTCCAGGCAGGTTTTTTATCAAGCGCTGTCCTTACTTTGGGGGGAAAGTCCTTTGTTGAAAAAGGCTTCTGTAAAAAGTCTCATAAGTAATCAGGACCATCATAAAAAGGCAGGGCCAGATACTGGCCCTGCCTAAATATTACTTCCCTTGATGCCGTTATTCTTCTCGATCCCAACCCTATATTTATTTATATTGTAGGCCAGCCGAGTTGAAGATGCACGTACATCCGAGGAGCCTGTAATTAATTGCCTCAGCACTTTCCTTTTTAAAGTATAACCTTTGGAGGCATTTGGCCATCTCATGGTTTATCGGTTTTATTGGATCTGTGGGCAATCAATTTATTAATAAGATAAGTATGGGTCCTTGGATGTCAATGAACTTTAATCCGCGTTCATTGTGAAATCCATAATAGGCAAATAAATATACTGCATCAGGATGGCAGCATCTTCCTGCCGTGACTTCTTTCTTTTTTAAACTAAACATAAGTCAACTAAAGCCCTTATCCCTATCATGATCAGGCGAGATTTGCTGATGGCATTCGATACAGAGATCGCCGGCATACATAACGCCGGCCTTCAGCAGGGAAGAAAATGCCGCTGCAATCATCATTTTTACAGTTATTTTCATAGGACTTTCCCTCTCTACAATAAGTGGAACCGACCTTACGGTATCAGACATAAAACTGCAAATATAGAAAAAATGGTTGCAGATCAATCTTGTCCAAAACAATGATGCAATTGCTCATGAGAGCAAATAAAAATGCTCTATTCGCTATATATATGAATAGAGAACCTGGAACTGTCATTCCCGCGAAAGCGGGAATCCAGAG
>JBFYXR010000250.1:0-5572 GCA_041310455.1 Desulfobacteraceae bacterium
CAGGCAGGGAGCCAGATGCGTGAAGAACAGCAGCAGGCATGGGAGGCCAGGCAGGACGTGAATGACAGGATTGTCCAGAATTTCAGCGACAACATCCGTGGAGTGGAGAGGTATAACGACACGCGGGCCGGCAGGGAGGTTGAACTCCCGGCAGGCTATGGCAATGCCTGGGCCAATGACCTCGGCGAATACATCGTGAGCGACAGCCCGAGCTATAATCCTAACCTGGAATCCAACCAGCACTGGGAGCAGCTGGAACTGGCAAAGTAAATCGACTTTAAATTTCTAACAAGGAGTGAAACATGATAAAAAAATTGATGTTTCCATGCATATTGGTATTTGCGGTGTTTTCTATTTCACCTTCAGGAGCCTATGAGGCCCTCCTCGGTCCTTCCCAGCTTATCCAGTACAAGGCATCGAAGGCCTATGAGGGGTATACACTGATAACAGGTATGAATTCCAGGAAAACCTATCTTATCGACATGCTTGGATATGTGGTGCACACATGGGAGCACAAGGCCAAGCCGCCGGGCCTTCATTTTATTCTGCTGGAAAACGGACACATCCTGGGCAATACTGGCGACAGCATGGGACGAGGTGCCCAACCCGGAAATGCGGCCGAAGGAGGGCAGCCTCCGGCAGCGGGCACTGGAGGGGAGAGCCAGCAGAAGATCGGCAAGACATTAGGGGGCTCGGCCACGGGTCTGATAGAACTTGACTGGGACGATAATGTTGTGTGGGAATTTGAGCCAGGCCCGGAGGAAGGGACCCTGCATCATGATTTTGTCCGGCTGCCCAACGGCAACACGCTGTGCAATGCCTGGGAGGCAATTTCCTACAAAGATGCCATAGCAGGGGGCAGGCGGGCAGACCAGACAACTGAAAAGGGCGTGGCCACCGATGTGATCTACGAAATAGACCCAAAGGGCAAAATCGTCTGGAAATGGAGCGCCTGGGACCACCGGGGCATGAACTCCAAATCTCATCTTGATGTGAACTACATAACCTATGTCCTCCCGGAGCATAGCCAGAACAACCCTGACTGGACCCACTTCAACACGGTTGATTACGATCCGGCCACTGACAGAATCCTTGTGGACTCCAGGGAATTCGGAGAGCTTTATATAATTGATCGCAAGACCGGAGATATCGTATATCGATGGGGCAACCCGAGCGCCTATGGTGCAGGGGCGGCCCCGACCCTGTCAACGGCTGGTGAACAGATCCTTTTTGGTCCCCATGACGCAAAATGGATTGCAAAGGGCCTGCCCGGTGCAGGAAATATCCTGATCTTCAATAACGGATGGGCGCAGCCTCCCATCAATTATTCCTCCGTAATTGAAATGGACCCCAATACAGGGAAAACAGTCTGGGAGTACAAATCCGGCTCCCCAAATTCCTTTTATTCAGATCATATCTCAGGCGCACAGCGGCTCCCCAACGGGAACACATTGATATGCTCGGGGAACTCAGGGCACCTCTTTGAGGTGACCCCTCAAAAGGAAGTGGCATGGGAATATATCAACCCCGTTACATCCAATGGCGCCAGCAACCAGATAGAGGATCTGAGCATGATGCAAGGGAACGGCATGTTCCGGGCCCACCGCTATGGCCCGGACTATCCCGGCCTTAAGGGAAAGGATCTGAAACCAACGACACAGATAGCGGATGACATCAAAGGCGGCTGGCAGCCCAGGGTGGACCTGGAAGGGGCGACTCAGCCGGGCGCGAAGCTTTGGGAAAAGCTTTGGAAATTGAATTAATACCTTTTTTTGCCTTTTACCCTTAGGTTAAGGGGAGGCATGGAGGGGTTACGTTAAGGGTTTCTGAATTTCCAAAACCTCCCCCTGCACCCCGAACGGGCGAGTGCCGCGCGCCCCTACTAAAGATAAATACTCCCGAAAATCACCGGATGCAATGTGTTGATGATAATACCGGTTCCTGTTAATCAATGGCATTGTCTGCAAAGAGAGGTAAGATTATGTCTGTTGGCAATAAGATTGGCGCCGGAGCGCTTGCTGCACTTATAGCGGTCGTCTGCGGCTGGTTTTACGCAGCCCCGTATATCACACTGTATCAGTTGAAAAAGGCCATAGAGGCGCAGGATGCCAATGAAATATCAAGGCATATTGACTTGCCGGCCCTGCGGGAGAGCATTAAAAGCGGCCTGGTGGAAAAGCAGGCAGCAGGTAAGTCAAATCTGCTTCGATCCCTCGGCGCTGTGGCCGACCCGATGTTCGAAGCCCTTGTTACACCGGAGGGAATCGCCGCTATGATGAAGGGTGAGGGTCTTTTAGGGAAAAAGAGCGGGAAAGGGCAGGGATCCAAGCAGTCCGGCAAGGATGTTCCCCGGTATTCAATGGGGCATGATAGGTTTAACAGGTTCGTGGTAAGGTTAGAAGACAAGGACAAGGAAGACCCCAAAGGGCAGACTGCGTTCATATTCACCAGAGACGGCCTTAGCTGGAAATTATCCGCCGTTCGCTTGCCATCATAAAGGGGAAGCTGCATCCCCGGGCGTCTTAATACTGGACAGAGCCTATCCGGATGGCGGAGGAGGCGCTGATCCATTTAAGGGATGAGTTCAGCTAATTCCCGATAACTCTTTAATCTCCTCTAACTCCTCCCATCTGCCATAGGCCGTCTTCAGGTCTTTCTCGATCTCATCGAGCCTTATCCGCATATCAGGGAGAGTATCTCCGGACGCTTTGTAAAAGTTTGGATCAGCCATTTGAGCATAGATGCCTTTCTGTTCCTGCTCCAGTCTCTCAATGATGCCGGGAAGGGCATCCAGCTCCTTTGCCTCCTTGAAGGTAAGCCTGCGGGGTTTGTCCTTATTCCCGTTATGCTTAATTGCAGGCGGTTTTTTTGTTGTGGTTTTTTCCGGCGCTGCTGGCGGGACTGGCCGTTGAATCAGCCAGTCGTCATAGCCTCCGGGATACTCTGCTACGGCACCGTTACCCTCAAAGACAAGGGTGCTTGTAACCACGTTATTGAGAAACTCCCGGTCATGGCTGACTAAAAGGATGGTCCCTGAATAGCCGGCAAGCCGGTCCTCAAGGAGTTCAAGGGTCTCCAGATCAAGGTCGTTGGTCGGCTCATCAAGCACAAGGACATTGGATGGCCGGGTAAAAAGCCTTGCCAGGAGCAGCCTGTTCCTTTCTCCTCCCGAGAGGACCTTCACAGGGCTCCTCGCCCTGTCAGGGGAAAACAAAAAGTCCTTCAGGTACCCGATCACATGGCGCCGGCCGCCTTCCATATCAATAAAGTCCTTTCCCTCGGCTATGTTCTCCTGCACGGAGAGGTCTTCGTTCAGCTGCTCCCTGAGCTGGTCAAAATAGACAACCTCAAGCCTTGTGCCATGCTTCACCCTTCCCCTATCCGGAATAACACGGCCAAGCAGGATGCCGAGAAGGGTGGTCTTGCCGATTCCGTTAGGGCCGATGATCCCGATCCTGTCCCCCCTTATTACCCTTGTGGAAAGGTCCTTTATCAGTGCCGCCCCGCGATAGCCGTGGGAGACATGGTCCACTTCTGCTACCAGCTTCCCCGTCTGCTCGGCCTCCTGGATGGTTATCCGTGCACCTCCAATCTGGCTGCGCCAGGCCTGCTGTTCCTCCCGCAGCTTCATAAGCGCCCGCACCCTTCCTTCATTCCTCGTGCGCCTTGCCTTGACGCCCTTTTTGACCCATTCCTCCTCCTTTTCCAGTTTCTTCATGAACTGGTCCCTCTGCGCCTCCTCCGCATCAAGGGCCGCCTCCCTGCGATCGAGAAAATCCCTGTATCCGCAGGCCCAGTTCAGAAGGCGACCCCGGTCTATCTCAATAATCCTGGTGGCCAGTTTTTGAAGAAACACCCTGTCATGGGTCACGAAGATAACGGTCCCCCTGTATTTCAGGAGAAACTCCTCCATCCAGCTGATGGAGTCTATATCCAGGTGATTGGTGGGTTCATCAAGAAGCAGGATGTCCGGTTCGGCAACAAGGGCCCTGGCAAAGAGGACCCTTCTTTTGAATCCCACGGAAAGCGTGTCAAAGGGGATATCGGGATCAAGGGAAAGCCTGGTCAGGATTGTCTCGATCTTCTGATTGACGAGCCAGCCCTTTTCCTTTTCAATCCTGTCATGAAGGATATCAAGTCTCCTCAGAACGGCCTCATCAGCATCATGCTTCATCGCAACCGCCAGATGGTGGTATTCTTCCAGCATGGCCCCGATCCCGGCAAGCCCGCCTGCGACTACATCAAAGATCGGTCCCCTTATATCTGAGGGGATGTCCTGATCAAGGCCGGCAATGGAAACCCCTTTCGAAATGCTTATCCGGCCGCTGTCAGGGGCAATTACGCCGGCTATCAGTCTCAGGATGGTTGTCTTTCCCTCGCCATTGCGGCCGACGATGCAGACCCTCTCCCCCTTTTCAACCTGCATGTCCGCCTTTTCCAGGAGAGGCAGGCCGCCGAAGCCTATGGTTACATCCTGTAGACTTAAGATTGCCATGTGTATTATTGAAATCCTTTTTGGGTTAAAGCGTTAATTCCTATTTGCCGGCTCCACCTTATATTATCAATGTGTTATGAAAGGCAAATGTTATTGTTAAGACTGAATTCACAGGGTCAAAGGAAAATCGGATTTTAAATGCTTTACAACCTGCGGTAGAGTTGTGTATGAATGGCAGCAACAGACATCCTGAAAGGACTTTTCATATCAGATTAATAGGTCAGGGTTACAGAGATTGAGACTGCAAACAATAGACAGAACATTGGTTATATGGGTAATTATCGTGATTTTCCTGATTGCGTGGCCATTTCCCGACCTTCCGGAGGCCGCTGACTTCGACTATTCGGACAAGATCGTTCATATGATATTGTTCGGCGTTGTCGCCTTCCTGGCAAACGGGTCTGCACTCGCAAGGGGAACCGGACGAAAGACCGCCGCAATCATCGGTTTTACCGCAGGGACCGCATATGCCGGGCTGGCGGAGATAATCCAGCTTTTCGCGCCGGGAAGGAGCTGCTCAATTTATGACTTTTACGCAGGCTCATTTGGTGCTATTATAGCACTGATCGTCATATACTTCAGAAAAAACAATCAGGAAACGAAGCTGTAGCTATCCGCCTCTGCCAGAAAACCTTGGGGCAGTCAAAAGGATTTTTAATAAGGGCCGGCAAATGAGATCCGGGGGGATGTAAGCCATGCACATTGACACCGATCTTTTTCAAAAGGTTGTTGAGAACCTCCACGACGGTTTGTACATTGTGGATATCAATAAGAAGATCAGCTACTGGAACAGCGCCGCGGAAACGATATCCGGGTTCAGGGCCGATGAAGTCATAGGGTCATCCTGCTCAGATAACATCCTGACCCATGTTGACGGCGAAGGGAACCAGCTGTGCTTCGCTGGCTGCCCGCTTGATAAGACTATCCGTGACGGAAAACCCAGAGATGCCGAGGTTTATATGCACCATAAAGCCGGGCACAGGGTCCCTGTCTCCGTCAGGATCAGCGTGTTGACCGACGCAAAGGGAGAGGTTATCGGCGCCATTGAGCTGTTTACCGATATAAGCAACCAGAACG
>JBFYXR010000251.1:0-5179 GCA_041310455.1 Desulfobacteraceae bacterium
TACTGCTACCATGTTGCGAGTTGACCTAACCAGTTGAAAACAAGGCATTATTAGCATCCCCCATGAGAAACAGGGAATCGGCACTGATAACAAAAGGTTATCCAAGGTTTGGATAGTATAAAGACTAAAACTTGCAGCATTTTATTTTTCCTCTTTTCAAACTCCTCCCTTGTCGAGTGGCAATAGACTTCCCGTGTTAAAGACTGTCCAGCCATGTCATAATGTCTATGTCACTCTCCCAGTTAAGAAGCTCATCTATTTTAGGATCATGGGTTATAATAGAATCCATATGTCGGATAAACTCCTGCTGTATATGCCTGCGGCGGTTGAGATCCAAATGGAGGTAGTTCATGGTTGATTGTAGGTTATAATGACCTAATCGTTTCTGGATGTCGGTTATGGGTCTTCCCTGATAAAGGAGGTCCACAGCGCGTGAGTGACGGAAGGAATGGACAGGGTTGATGTTTTTCAGGCGTTTTGTCGGCAGGGTCCTAGAGAGATACTTTTTACAGATCTGATAGAGTCCATATCGGGTGAGCTCCTCACCTCGTTGGCTGACAAAGATGCGTTCTTGATAAAGAGGCTTTGGAGTGAGGCGGTATTTGCGGATATAGAGTTCCAGTAGCTGGGAGGTCTTTTTCTCCAGCTGCACCAGGCGGTACCTGTTGCCCTTTCCTAGGATGGCCAGGGTTTTTTTATTAGGGTTAAAGTAATCCAGGTTCAATGAAGTGATCTCGCTTGCCCTTGCCCCCGTGTCGTAAAGGAGATGGAGGAGGGTGTAATCCCTGAAGCCCTCCTTTCGTCTGAGGGC
Organism: Desulfobacteraceae bacterium; assembly: GCA_041310455.1. GTDB lineage: Bacteria > Desulfobacterota > DSM-4660 > Desulfatiglandales > HGW-15 > JAFGIC01. The sequence continues at coordinate 812 of JBFYXR010000251.1, forward strand.
AACGGACTTAAATATCTGCAGGATTTCATCCTGATATAGAAAGCCGACAAGGGCTTTCTGTGAGCGCTTCTGGGGCATGTTGATGATCCTGTCAGCCAGATCTTTTTGCTCCGGATACATAAACCTCATCATCTTGGCGAAGGACTTGAGGGTATTGAGCCGGATGTTGCGTGTTTTGGGAGAGTTCTTTCTTCCCTGCTCAAGATCCTGGAGGAAGGCAATGATTAACTCGGTAGAGATGTGCTCCACCCTGAGGGATTTGATCTTAATGCCATAAAACCCTGCGGCAAAAGGGAGGAAGATCCTAAAGGTGTCCCTGTAGGATTTGACGGTATTAGGGCTGATCCCTTTGATATCATGGAGGTAATGATCGAAGAACATATGGACACAGGGAGAGAGCTTCATATCTTTTTCCACTCCTGCCACAGGGCAAAATCAAGGAGATCATTGCGGCTCTGTGCGTCAGCCACCTTAAGATATACTGCACTGTAATAATATTTCTTATGGCCGAGATAAACAGACAAGACCGGTAGGGCTGCCTGAGGCGGCTCCCCCCGGTCTATGATGCGTCTGAGGGTATTGATTGCAAAGGAGTGCCTCAGGGAGTGGGGCGATGTCTGCAGGAAGTTCATGTTGCCGGCTGCCTTTCTTTCCTGGTCAAGCCCGATATCCCTTGCCGCCTGATGGAAGGCTGAACGTACCTGCCAGTCTCTTAAAGGGGAGTTGTTTTTATTGGCAAGAAGGTAGGGGTTTTTATCATCACTGTTCATGGCTTCCCGAACGGACAGGTAATTGTTGATCTCATCACATATGGCTTTGGGGACCGGGATAAGCCTGTCCTTTTTAAACTTGGTCTTTTCTATATATATGGTGCAATCATTTCTTCGGTAATGATGTCTAAGGAGCTTGAGGGGCTCTGAGATCCTTAACCCGCACCGTGCAAGAAGCAGCAGTGCCAGGTATACTGCAAAATCCCTCAAGAATAAGGTCTCTGTCCTGCGTATCCTTTTGCCGCATGCCGCGATCAGTTGGGCTGTCTGCTCAGGAGAAAAGACAAAAGGGACAGCTATCTTCTCCCTGAGGAGAGGGATGTCGCCGACAGGGTCTCTCTCTATATGGCCTCTACCAACAAGGAACCTGAAGAAGACACGGAGCGTTAGAAGGACCGAGTTGACCGATGACGGCTCCATATGCAGGTCAGCCCTCATTTGAAGGAAGAATGAAGGGGAAAGGGAGTCCCAGACAGCCTCCTTGTCAAGGAGATAACGATCAAAGGCCAGAAGGTTGGATCTTGTGCTTCTTACCTCGTAGCCCATAGTCTTCCGATAGGACAGAAAATCATTAAAGAGTTGTGATAGAAAGCTCTCAAAGTTCTTCATTGAAAAGCACCTTTCGCATGAGTCTGGTATGGACATGGAGATATGCCCTGGAGGACTGGATATCCTGGTGCCCCAGCATCTCTTTTATCTCATAGATGCTTCGTCCCATATCCAGAAGATTCTGGGCATAGGTATGTCTAAGCCAATGGGGTGTTGAGTTGAGCCCTGCATTTTTCATGGCCTTTGAGATAACACGCTGTACTGTTCCTGAATCTATAGGGCGGAAGGGGGGATGGGAGGTTAGAAAGAGATGCCTTTGGCGGCTCTGAGGTCTTGCCTTGACAATATACAAGGCTATGGCCCTTATGGTCTGCCCGGGAAGGGGAAGTGTGATGGGGTTATCGGCCTTTCTGTCTTTAAGGGCGATCTCGCATTTTCTAAAGGATATGTCGCCAAAGGTGATCCTTGAGACCTCAACAGGTCTCAGCCCAAGGGCGTAGGTTATATGAACAATGGCATAGGTTAGGATATCATAAGGGGTGTCTGTTTTAAGGCTTAAAAAGAGTCTTTTCACTTCCTCGGAATGCAGAAACCTGGGTGGTTTTACCTGCGTAAACATGGGAGGCCCCACAAGGAGCCCGGCAAGGTCTTTTTTTATGATCCCTCTCTCGTGATACAGGTACTTTAAAAAACCTCTGAGGTGATGACGGTAGGTCTTCAGGGTTGATCTCCCCGCCTTAAACTCTGCCAGAAAGGAATGGAGGTGTTCAAGCTTCAGGTCAGGCAGGGCAAGAGCGTTTCTTTCCATATACCCATGGAAACGGATCAATATCCTCCTTACGCATTTAATGGTTTCCTGAGTGACCTGGAGGGTTTGTTTGTGATAGAGGAGGTAGTGTTCATATACCTCAGGCAAATGATGCTTAGGCCTCGAGATCCTGAGGGACTGATTTATTCTTCCCTGTCTATAGAGATAATCTGAAAGGGACTCCAGGGCAAGGCGGGCCCATTTAAAGCCGCTGTACCTCTGAAAGGCTTTAAGGGTGTCAAAGTTGAACATATCTTCCCATGGAATGCCATTATGGATGACATAGTAGAGGAAGTCGATAAGTATCCTGGTGTATCGCAGACAGGAGTGTCTCCTGCCTCTCTCCTTTACCATTGTGACCCACCTCTCGTAATCAAGGATCGCTTGCATCAGAAGCCTGCTGTCCTTATTGACATCTCCAGCCTCCAGGCATCCGAGGACTCTTTCTTTGATCATGGCCGGCAATCCTTTTAAGGTTTTTATCTAAATTACCATACCTTTTTTGAACCGCCTATCGAGTCGATCTTTGCAATCACTGGTAACGGGCTGGAATCTCATGGATATAAACTTTTAACGCGTCGACCTTTGCAATCACCGGGACCATCCAAAACTGCCCGGCTACCTTGATCCTATTGGAGATTGACGTGTCCACCTTTGCAATCAAAGGTGGATCTCCCCTTGCGCAGGCCTTGCTTCTCCACCTGCGACTCCTGTTCCGGATCCTCTGAAGCATGAGGTTCCGTTCAGCTTTCTTTGGATTGCGTTCCCGATAATCCTTCCAATAGCCAGGATGGGCCTCTGCCCATTTCCTGTTGCTCGCCTTCTGGTTTAATCTGTACTCCGGATCATCCCTCATCTTCTTCCTTTTCCAGGCGGCCTTCCTTGCCCTCCGACATCCTGGCTTCATGCAATAGTACTGCTCCTTGTGCCTGGGACTCTTTGGAAAAAAATCACCACAATACCAACATTGACACTCTTCCATCTCCATCCTCTCCTGGGTTGAGAAAATGGATTAACATAACGGATTTAGATAAAAACATGAAATAGGTTGAATTATAAGAAATGTTAATGAAGATATAATTTGATTGGAAGGGTCTATGACCTTAACTCATAACATAACCAATCTCACAACATAACTGCTATTATACGTGAAATAGGGGACGCACCTCAAAATATCAAACCAGAAAAGACAGAGGATCAGCCCCAGTAAGAATTTCAGATACTACTCAAAAACAAAAGTCTAGCAAACATCATTTTTTATGAAATCAGAATTTCAGATATCTTGCCACTATCAGACTATTATTTAATGTTTGAAATTCTCTGACAGGAAGGACGAATAGGCGACACAGGGGATGCGTTATTCTACTTTTCTCGCTATAATGAAGGCCCACTCCTCCATACAGTGAAATATGGGGCAAGCCTCAAAATATCAATCCGTAAAATACAAAGGATCAGCCCTGGGTACAGGCTATGCAAAGCTGATCAATTTTGCCAGCCACTCAGGAAATAAATACCACGGCATTGCAATATTATTCCCAGGCATGTTCGTTTTCTTTTCCACGTTACAGATCAGAAGACCGGTGTCGCTTGCCTCATTGCCTGCAAGTTCCTTGAACCGGTCGATAGTCTTAAGGTGTTTTCCCGTTGGCGTGGATGTCAGCTTAATCTCAATAGGCCAGAACTTGCCGCCTGCCTGGATGATCAGATCGATCTCAAGACCGCCCTGAGCCCTCCAGAAAAAGGCATCGGGTGTCTTTCCTGCATTCAAAAAGGTCTTCCACACCTCGCTTATAATCAGCCCTTCAAATAAGGGGCCGCCCATGCCTCCCCTTAATGCCGATTCAGCGGAAGGTTGTCTTGTCAGAAAGCATACTATTGAAGGATCCACAAAGTATACCTTGGGTGTTTTTATAAGCCGTTTACCGTAGTTTTTAAAAAACGGCTGAAGCATAATCAGGATATAGCTCCTTTCCAGTATCTTGGCCCATGTCTTGACGGTCGGTTGGCTGACGCCGCAATCCCTCGCCAGCGATGCAGTATGAAACTCCTGTGAATGATACGTGGCGCAAAGGTTGACGAACATCTCAAAACCCCTGGAGTCACTTATATCCGCAAGTCTGCGCACGTCTCTTTCAACATATGTCTGTATATAGGATTTGACCCAGAGCTCCCGGCGGTCAGGGTAACAAACCGGCTCAGGATATTGTCCTGTCCAGAGATCACCCTCAAGTGTCTCTCTGG
>JBFYXR010000252.1:0-14677 GCA_041310455.1 Desulfobacteraceae bacterium
CATGACGGCATGATCAAGGCGATGGCCGGGGGCTTTTTTGACCGGCATTTCAACCGGGCCGCAGATGCAAAGAGACAGCTCGGCTCGATATTTAAACCGATAGTCTATTCAGCAGCACTGCAGCTCAAATGGAACAATCTTGATTCGCTTGCGAATGCATATGATGTTTATCAGTTTGAAGGCACCAATTATATCCCGAGACCTGACCATGACCCGGCCGGCAGGTCTGTTTCAATGGCATGGGCCGGCGCGAAATCCGAAAACCTTGCCAGCGTATGGCTCCTTTATCACCTGACGGACCGGCTTAATATGAGTGAATTCAAAAAGGTCGCTCAGGCACTTGATCTGACGCGAGAAGAGTCAGAGACTTATCAGGGCTATGTTGAACGTATCAGGGACACCCATGGCGTAATCGTGGATGAAACAAGCATTATGGAGGCTGCCTTTGAAGATGCGAAAAAAGAGGTGGAATCCGACCTGATATTCGGAGGTGATGAAAGGTATATTGAAAATCTCAGCCGTCTTAAACTTGATATAAGCGGAGATAATATTGACAGCCCCGGGGAAAAAGAAATTAATATCCCGCGTCTCAGCTTCAAAAGGCTCTCAATGATAAATTCCTCGCTTAAAAACGGATCAGCAAAAGGTTCATCCTCCGGGGACACGCTGGTAGACGGCATCCTTCCGTCCTGGACCATCGATCTTTTGCAGTCGAATATGAATAAAAGATACAGGGAACTTATGGAGTTTGAAAGATATGACATGGAGGTCCTGTATTACATCAGGGATTTCAGGACCCTGGTCAACCTTTATTATGTCCGGCAGCTCGCTGTGGAAATGGGCATATCCACCCCGCTTGACACGGTGCTGTCCTTCCCCCTAGGCGCCAATTCGATCAGCATTCTTGAGGCGGCGCTGGCATACGGCACAATGATGAGCGGGAAGGTGGATACTGTTCTTGAAGAAGGGACTGGCGCAGGCATGGCGCCTGTCATAACCAGGATCACGGACAGAAACGGCGGGCTGATATGGGAATACGCCCCTGAACCTGAAGGGATTTTATCGGGGATTGTTTCCGGGTCCGTCACTGAAATCCTCAGGAACGCTGTGGAAAACGGGACTGCAAGGCGCGCAAAGGGCTCAGTGAAATTATCCTACAGGTTTGAGGATGATACTATTGATGTGGATATCCCTGCCTTCGGCAAGACGGGGACCTCCAACCAGTTCAGCAACTCAAGCTTTGCAGGATTTATCCCCGGCATCCGGAGAGGCGGATTTTCACTTGATAATGGTTATGTGATTTCATCCTATGTCGGGTATGATGATAACAGGCCTATGAAGGGGCCATACCTGACTGTTTACGGGGCCTCAGGCGCCCTGCCCATCTGGATTGATACGGCCAACGCCATTGTAAACAGTGAGGAATACAAAAAGGATGTAGAGATAGCGGATCTGGCCTTTAATATCGACATGTCACCCCTTGTTGACACCGCCATATTCAACCCTGTAAGGATATCGCCTGTCACGGGGCTGCCGCTTTCAGGGGGACAGGCTGATGACCCTGCCGCAGTTTATGTATATTCCAGTATTGATAATGATGATGAAAATGTAACCCTTGAAAGGGTTTTTGAGCCTTTGGGAGGAGATGAACCTGATGATCAGCGGTAACATATTGTCTATAAAAACAGGCTGTCTGTTTTTATTTGTATTACTGGTTTTATCCGCATGCGCCACACAGCCCGCTATGGAAACCGTCAAAATCGAACCGGTAAAAATTGTGGAGCCCGTACTCCCCCTGGAAGTGATGGACAGGAAGATATCTGCTCTTGAGGACCTGCTTGCAAACAACAGGGTCCAGGAGAAAGACAGGGCAGCCGCGGCCTTTCTCATATCGGATTACCACAAAATAAAGCTCCTTTCCCAGGGTGAACCCTCCGAGGATGACTACAGGGAAATTATCAGGACGCTGTTCAGCAGCCTCAGCCAGTTTGATGAAAAATATCTTTTATCCCAGGGGCAGAACCCTGATGAAATTTATACAAAGGCCGCAAACGATCTATATCTGAAAAAACAGAGTATCCTGAAGAAATATAACAGCAGGGATTACAGATCGGTAATCACCGAGTGCAGCGAACTGGAGAAGACCTTCGGGAAAGACTCCATGACTGCAGAAACAGGCATATTGTTGAGCATGGCCCTTGCAAAGGAGGGAAGATTATCCGAGGCAACAACCCTGGGTGAGAAGATTATCGGTGAAATGGCGGACAGGCCGGATCTTATCCAGGTGAGGGCAGGTCTCATTGAATGGCTGATAAACACAGGGAAGAAAGAAAAGGCATTAAAGGAATATCAGGAACTGATTGAAGACATGAATGAAAGCCAGTCCGTTTTTGATAAGGCAACCACCAGGGTCAGCAGCCAGAATAAAAAGATAGCGGAATCCGATGAGAGGTTGGACAGGCTTCTGGATAAAGATTCAAACCCTGACACTGCTTCAAGGATAACTGGCATCTTGAAAGAACTGAATAACCTCAAGGACCATGGGGATTTTACCGGTGCGAGACTCCTGCTTTTAAAATGGAGATTGCGCGCCGAGGAGCCGGCTGAAATCGACGAGATCAATAGGGCGCTTGCGTCGCTGGATATTTCTGAAAAGCAAGATCAGGAAAGGTTAAATGCAAACAAGAAAGAGGGCGTTGATGCCGCAGTAAAATTAATTGAAGAAGAGGATTATGAATCGGCTATAACAATGCTTGATAATTTGGGAATCGGAAGTGGCAACAACCCTGAGATCAAAAAACAGAAAGGTATTGCGGTTGAAAAGCTTATAAACCAGGAGCGAAACAGGGCGGCAAAGATATTTCTTGCAGCCAAAAAGACAAACGATGTAAAAAAGAAAAAAGAACTCCTTCTTTCCGCGCAGGATATCCTGAACGGATTGATCGAAAAATATCCGTCGTCTGAACCGATTAACAGGGTAAAAAGCAACCTCAATTCAGTAAACGGGGAGCTGAACAAGATCGGGAAATAAATTTTAAAAAATCCGGTCCGACCCTTTACATATTCATTTTATGAATTATTTTAAAATCAAAGCTAATACTTTAAAGCTTATCTTGCGGATGCCGATAATGCTGTTAAATGCAATCAGTTAAAAGGCTCTTTGAAAAAATATAAATAAAGTACTACCCGGCTTCAACACAAATAAAAAAAACCAGAGGATAGTCTTTAATCTGCATGATTTATCGGCTTCCAGGAGTTATAATTTATGAAAAGCAAGTCAGCGGTTGTACTTTAAAGCTTCTCAGATGTACGTGCATCTTTTCTTACGGCATCTCCTAATAAAATAAAACTAGAATAGAGATGTGCATCGGAGAGAATAACGGCATCCAGGGAAGCTATCCTTTCCAGTATGTCGTTTAAATGTCAACCTATCAACCTAACATTTATTCAGCGTATTTTTGCAAGGAAAATAAATAAATAAACCAGACTTGCCCGCAGGCCATTTTTTCAGGCCTGCGGGTATTTTTTTATGGACAGCCACTATTGAGGCTGGTTATCCTTGAAGGGATATGTATATCTTCGCAGGGATTCCTTCATTAATTTATAGCCCGTTTCCATCAGCGGTCTCAGGTTGACAATATCTGCCGAATTGTATTTTATAAGCAGGTCAAGGGCGTCCTTATCCCCCCAGGTGTATGCCTTCCAGAGTTTTACGGCATCATATCCGTTCATCCCGTCTATAGCTGAATCACGGGAAATCCCCAGCTCCTTTTCTATCTTTTTCAAGCCTCCCCTGTAGCCCAGCCTGTTAAAGACAAATTTCAGATCTATATGTCCCGGCGGCAGCGATATATTAGGGAAATATTTCCTGATTACAGGAAGATCAAAGCTGCTCCCATTAAAGGTAATAACGAGCTCATAGCACGAGACAGCTGTCTCGAATTCCTGTAGGTTCAGGCCGTTTACAAAGGTTTGTACATTCCTGCCATCATACAGCCCTATAACGGTTATGAGATCTCCGCCTGAATATTCTCCCGTTGTCTCAATATCCAGAAAGACGGACCTTTCCTTGAAATCTCCGTACATCCTCCACCTGTCCGATGCGGGAAGCCGGTCCTGAAAATATCCAATATCCCCGTAATGGGCCAGGGAATCCTCCAGCTGCATCCGGATAATCCTGTCCTTTGCAGGAGATACAACCTCCCCCTCATGGGATAGAAAACCGGACCAGTCGGCTATGCCCTTCTGCCAGATGTTTCTCTCTGTTTTCGGCCCGACCCCCTGTATATGAATAAACGTGTTTTCTATCACAGCGTGAATATCCCATTTTTATAGATCACGGCCTTCCTGCCTGAATGTAAGCAGGCGGTAACGGTCTTCTCTTCCGTGTTTACCAGGTCCCAGTGGAGAGCTGAATTATTGAAACCCAGTTCATTCTTCATCTCCTTTGTCAGTTTGGAGGGGTCTCCGTCAAAGGTATCTGAATATGACATGCCCACGGCGATATGGCAGTTGCCGTATCTTCCGCCGTGGTTTTCATCGTAGAGCGTGTTGGCCATAAACCTGTCAATCTTGGAAAAGCGCCTGTCGGTGAGGGAGAATTCCCCTACCCTGCTTGCCCCGGCATCAATGGATAACTGTTTGGTAACAAAGTCCTTCCCCTTTTTCGCGTCGACTTTTACAACCTTGCCTTTTTTAAATGTGAATTTAACACCCTCCGCATAATTGCCGTCCCTGAAAGAGGGCTGATCTGCATAATAGACGCCCTCTGTACCCCTCCAGTCGGGTGAAACAAACAGCTCAAAGCTGGGCATGTTATGCCCGGAGATCCCTATCCATTTTCTCCTCCTGCCGGGAGTAATAATCAGATCGACCGAATCGGAAAGTACATGATAATATTTTACATCCATGCTGTTCATCCATTTCTTTATTATCTTGGCCTTTTCATAGATATCTTCCCATTCCTTTACAGGGTCTTTTTTATCGAGGTGGCATGCCTTTATGATCTGCCTGGTGTATTCCCGGATTGAAAGCCCTGATTTAGCGGCAAGCTCCGGGGTCGGCATCATACACAGGGTCCATCCGAAATGACCGTCATCTTCCCTTTTCCAGAGTATATCCCTGAGGGGTTTCCTTGCAACAGCTGCCCTGCCTATTCGTTTTGGATCAATGTGTCCGAGATGGGTCAGGGATTCAGGGGCATGGAGGTATATGCCACCATTCAGATTTTCATAAAGCTCTTTTTCTCCGGGTGTTTGAAATGCCAGCTGAAGATTATTGGCCTTTTCATAGAAGTTGATGTCCATGCGGGGGCTGGAGGCAAGCCTTAATATGGGGTTCATCCCCATGTCCAGTATCCTCCCATGAAGGACCTCTGCCAGTCTCATTGCTGCAAGATCGTACCTTATCAGGATATTGTCATTCTTTTTAAATTTTTTGGTTCGTGCCTTCTTCAATCCCCACAAAAGAATATCCGAATATTTATCAAGCTGATTCTTTGAAAACATGATATATTTATTCCTCCATAATGAATATGTTCGTTTCACTTTCCATCTGAAAATAAGAATTTGCGGATGGAGACTATTAACACTTTTTAGGTTCACATGCAAACCAGATAAAATCCGGCAGCCGCATTTTAAAGATATATTTCCGGAAACAGCCGGGATACCTGAGGCGTAAGCCCGCACAGACGCAAGAGAGGGACAAAATGGAACAGATGATCTTAAAAGGAGCGGAGCTTATCAGGAGTTCAAAGAATATCCTGGTATTCACAGGCGCGGGGATAAGCACTGAATCAGGCATTCCTGACTTCAGGAGCCCCGGGGGCATATGGAGCCGGTATAACCCATCCGATTTCTATCTGGATAATATCATCTCGAGCGAATCGAGCAGGATCAAATACTGGCAGATGAGCTGCGAATATTATCAGGTCATGAAAAAGGCCCTTCCGAATCCGGCCCACCTTGCGCTGAAACGTCTTGAAGATACGGGAAGGCTATCGGCGATAGTGACACAGAATATAGACAGGCTTCATCACAGGGCCGGCCATTCCCCTGACAGGATTATCGAGATCCATGGAACGGCCTTTCTGGTCTCCTGCCTTTCCTGCGGTGAGATATACGAGAGAGACGAGATCGAGGAGAGGATAAGCACAGGTGAGATGCCTCCCTATTGCGGCAAATGCTCCGGGATCCTTAAACCTGCTACAATATCCTTTGGCCAGGCAATGCCCGAGAAAGAAATGAATGAGGCGATCATGCTCGCGATGCAATGTGACCTGTGCATTGTCCTGGGTTCATCTCTTGTTGTGTATCCTGCCGCTTCCATACCGGAATATGCGGTTGACAGCGGCGCTGGTCTTATAATTATCAACCGTGACGGGACCCCCCTTGATCATAAAGCTGACGTTGTAGTAAATGATTCCATTTCCAAGATAATGCAAGCAATGGTTTAATTTGATAACATATGTAATTTATATTATTATAATTTAATCGATAATAAATTATCATCATTATTAATCTCCTCATGGCATATAATTTGCACAATCTACTTATGATATAAACCTGAGCATCAATGATTCTTTCAAAACGACATTGGCTCTTTTATTGTTACATCGATCAATTTTAAAATTTTAAACCCCCTATGACTCAAAAAGACCCTGATATGAAAAAAAACTTTTGCCTGTGCGTTCACGGTCATTTTTACCAGCCCCCTAGAGAAAATCCATGGCTGGAGATTATCGAACTTCAGAAATCAGCCTCACCCTATCATGACTGGAACGAACGGATAACCAGGGAGTGCTATGGGCCCAATACCCGCTCCAGGCTTCATGCAAACAACGGCCGCATCATAAAGCTCATAAATAATTATGAATACATGAGCTTTGACCTCGGTCCCACCCTTCTATCCTGGCTTGAGACCAAACATCCATGGATATACTCACAGATAATTGCCGCTGACAAGGCCAGCCGCGAGAGATACCACGGCCATGGAAATGCCATGGCGCATGTCTACAACCATATTATAATGCCCCTGGCCTCCCGACGTGACAAGCTGACGCAGATCCGCTGGGGCCTTGCCGATTTCAGGCATCGCTTCGGCAGGGAAGCGGAAGGGATGTGGCTTGCCGAAACAGCCGTTGATACGGAGACGCTTGAGCTCATTGCCGATGAAGGTATCAAATTCACTATCCTCTCTCCTGACCAGGCAGCAGCAATCCGGCCTGCATGCCCGGGAACCCTCGATACGGAAGGCATTATCTCCAGGGAAAGGGACAAACAGTCAGGATGGACCGATGTGTCCGGAGGAAGGATAGATCCGACCAGGCCATACAGGGTATATCTTAACAGCGCGTCCGGCAGATTCATAGACGTCTTCTTCTATGACGGCCCCCTATCCCGTTCCATCGCATATGAAAAGATACTGTCATCCGGCGATGCCCTGCTCGGACGCATAAACAGTATACTTGAAAACCATAAGGACGGGCCAAGGCTGCTTAGCATAGCAACAGACGGAGAATCATACGGTCATCATTTTAAGTTCGGCGAGATGGCGCTTTCATGGCTGTTTGATAATATAGAAAAGGAAGGAAAGATAAGATTAATCAACTTCGGGGCATTTCTGGAGCTTTTTCCTCCCGGGCATGAGGTCAGGATAATTGAAAGGACTTCCTGGAGCTGCGCCCATGGCATTGAAAGATGGCGGTCCGATTGCGGGTGCAGCGTCAGCGGAAACAGGGAAATCAACCAGCGCTGGAGGACACCCCTGAGGAGCGGGCTGGAATGGCTTTCAGGGGAACTGGCCCATATATTTACAAAACGCGCCGGCAGGCTTCTAAAAAATCCCTGGGATGCCAGGGATGAATATATCAGTCTTATACTTGATGATTCCGGGAGGACCTCTTTCTTTCAAAGGCATTCAGCCAGGCCGCTCAGTGATGAAGAAAAGGCCGACGCCATCTGCCTTCTGGAATCACAGCGTATGGCGCTTTACATGTTTACCAGCTGCGGATGGTTCTTTGATGATATCTCAGGCATCGAGTCGATACAGATATTGATGTATGCATTGCGTGCCATAGAGCTGGTCCGGAGGGCCTCACCGAATGATCTTGAAAAAGGGCTGATGGATTTTCTTATTGATGCCGAGAGCAATTACCAGTCCTCCATAAGCGGGGCAGGCATATTGGAGAAAATGGTAAAACCCTCTAAAATCAGCCCGTCCATTGCCGCTGCGCATTATGCAATGTTGTCGCTTATGGATGGAACCAGGCCTGAAAAAAATCCCTTTTCAGAGACAGCGCTGCCCATACGCCGCAATTTTTATGAACTGGATGGGATAAGGGCCGCGTTAGGAGAGGTTAAAATACTGGAAATAAGGACCGGCAAGTCGGTTTTAAAGAGATATTTTACCATATTAAAAAAGGACCGGGAATTAAGCTGTGTAATCGGAAGCGTCTCAGCACCTGACTATGATCTGGTAAACGATGAAATGGAGAAGGCCTTTTCAGAATCCCCTGAAAGCCTGATCACAGTATTCTCAATGATGGCTCAGGATGTCCAGTATTTTTCCATGGAGGACCTGATACCGGATGCCCGCCTTGCGGTTATTGATGGGATGGCGGAGTACTTTTACAGCAGGGTCGAGCGCTCCCTGGAAAAAAACGGGGACTCCTTCACCGATCTTATTAAAATACTTCATTTGTTTAAAGAAAAACCGCCGTCATTTTTGAATAATATCATCCGTCTTATGCTTGCATACAGGCTTTCCGAAATCCTTGCAGGAAATGCCGGTGAAGAAGAAATTGATTTTACAGGTCTGCTTGACCTGGCTGGCCCCCTTCAATCCGATCCTCAACAGTTTGGACCGCAGGGCATAAAATCGCCTATCCTTAAGGAGATGATGGCTGATCCTTACATGAAAAAAATTGCCGAGGTCTTCCTTGTGAAAAGCATGAAATCCTTTGCAGAATCAAAAAAAACCGTTAATATTCAGAATATGGTGAATTTTTTAAATCTTGCTGTTTCACAAGGCATTGAAATGGACCTGTGGGAGTGCCAGAATATTTTTTATGATATCCACAGGGACCATGATCCGACCGGAACAGACAACCCCGGGATCTTCCAAAAGCTGGCTGAATTGGGATCGCTTCTGGGCTTTATGATGGAGGAGAAATAATATGATCAGATTAGTTATGGTCTTGCATGGTCATCAGCCTGTAGGCAATTTTGACCATGTTTTTCAAATGGCCTATGACAAATGCTATCGCCCAGTCCTGGACCTCCTGAACGCCCATCCCGGCGTAAAAACCGGCTTTCACATATCAGGTCCTTTATTTGAATGGATCGAACGCAATCAGCCAGGCTGCATGGATATGCTTGGCGGTATGGTGGAAAGAGGACAGTTAGAGCTTCTGTCCGGGGGGTTCTTCGAGCCGCTCCTGGCTGCTATCCCCCCTAGAGACGCAAGGGGGCAGGTCTTTTTGATGAACAATTATCTAACGGAGCGTTTCGGCAGGAGGCCCGAAGGCTTCTGGCTGACGGAAAGGGTCTGGGATTCATGCATTCCCGCAGTCCTGAAAGACACCGGCCTGTCATATACCGTTGTGGATGACACTCATTTCTATTACGCAGGTCTTAAGCAGGATGACATCTACGGCCCGTATCTTACTGAAAAGGAGGGCTGCACACTGAAGCTCCTGGCTACCCCGATGATCATGCGTTATATGATACCCTTCAGACTTGTGGAGGATGTCATAAGCCATCTCAAGGCACAGAACGATATGGGCAGGGGAGTTGCACTTTACGGGGACGACGTCGAGAAGTTCGGCCTCTGGCCGGGGACCCACGAATGGGTCCTTGAAAAAGGCTGGCTTGAGACCTTTTTTTCATCCCTGGAAAGCAATTCCGAATGGCTACGGACTGCGCTGCCGGGGGAATATGCGTCTTCAACTCCTCCCATAGGCCGCATATATCTGCCGCAGGCCTCCTATGAGGAGATGACCGAGTGGGCGCTGCCTTCTGACCGATCCTACAACCTGGAAAAAATAATAGCTTCACTGAAGAACGAGGGGCGATGGGACGAATGGAGGCCGTTCGTAAGGGGCGGCATATGGGACAATTTTCTGGTCAAGTATGAAGAGTCAAACAGGATGCACAAGAAGATGTATTTCCTCAGCGAAAAGGCCGCTGACAATGATGAGGCAAGAAATTATATATGGCGCGGCCAGTGCAACTGCGCCTACTGGCATGGTGTATTCGGAGGCCTCTATCTCGGCCACCTGAGACGCGCTGTCCATGAGAACCTTGTAAAGGCACAATCGTCCGTTATGTCAAACTCGGGGAAAAATATAGCCCTGTTTAAGGATGATATAGACAAGGACGGGTACAATGAATTTCTCATCTGGGATAAGCAAACGGGCATCGGCATCTCCCCCAGAAAAGGCGGAGGGATATTTGAACTCTGCCATTTTCCGACGTCCCTTAACCTTAGCGATATCCTCACCAGAAGGCGTGAGGCCTATCATTACGAACTCGGCAAGGTGAGACCCGGGGATGTCCCAAAGGAAACGAAGAAAAACGGCATCCCGTCCATCCATGATATCTCTCAGTCAGGAGAGGACCTCATGAAACTCCTTGTATATGACAGGTACGACAGGATATCGCTGCTGGACCACTTCCTTGGAGATAATGCTACCCTCCAGGGCTATGCAATCAATGATTACCCTGAAGAGGGGGATTTTGTTCAGGGCGAATACAGCGTGGAGCAGGAAAACATCACGCAGGACGGCGCGCTCATAAGGCTTTCCAGAAAAGGGGCGGTAGGCCCGGCAAAGCTCCAGCTCAATAAATCAATCAGCATGAAGAACGGCCAGGGGATTGCCATTGATTACTTCTTTGAAAATAAAAGCCCCGCAACAGTATCAACCAGATACGGGTGTGAATTCAACCTGAACCTGTATTCCGATCTTGATCCCAACAGGTATTATGTCTGCAAGGAATCAGGGGTTGTCAGGAATGTGTCGGATACGGGCAGCGAGGATAGCCTGACCGGCTTTGAGCTGGTGAATAAAGCGGACAACCTGACGGTGATATTCGAGTTCTCAAGGCCCCTGTCTTCATGGTTTTATCCCCTGATGACGGTATCAAAGTCGGAAGAAGGGTTCGAATATACCTATCAGGGGACAAGCCTGCTCTTTAATTTTCCCATGAACCTTATGCCCGGTATAACCGAACACTTCAACATGAAGATCAGGTTTGCACGGACATCCGGATAATTACTTTCATTTTTTCCGAATAATTCAGATTACACTATCCGTGGCAGTCTGAGCATTTTGTAGAGGGCGCCTCTTTGCCCTCCTTGTTCACATCGCTGTGACAATCCCTGCAGTTTTTATGAAAGGCACTCTGCAGCTTGACTGCCTTGTCCTTGTCTTCTAATGGACTATGGCAGACAATGCATTTGTCGACGTGGTCGCCCTCTTTCCATTGATTCGCGCCATCCTTGTAAAGATGATGGCATTGATCGCAGGATACCTTGTAGTCCGTGTCATGCTTCAAATGGCTTAATTTGACAGGTCCCTTCTTGTCTGCAGCATAGCCCTTATTTTCAATTGTGATCACATCAGGCGCCTCCTGCTTAGCAGGTTGCGTCTCTGCCTGACTAACGTCTGCCTTCCGGGGAGCGGGTGCTTCACTTTCCGCATGCTGACCTGTTTTGGTATCCCGGGCGTCTGCCGGCGACCCTGCTGTCTTTGCCGGTTCTGCCTTTTGTGTAACGGTTTCTGCAGGCTGACCTGTCCCTGCCTCCTGGACGGCAGGCAGCATCTCCGGGATCTCTGCTGGCTCTGTATTCCGGGAAGGAGTTCCTGCGCCCCCGGCAGACTGTCCAGCGCCGGGTCCTGCGGCTTTTTGGGTTTCAGCATGTGCAGGGGCCGCCTCTTTTGACTCATCCTTGCTCCCGCCGCACCCATATAATGGAGACATGGCGACCGCGGCACAAAATATTATTGCTGAAAACATATTGTTTTTCATAGTATCCCTCCCATTTCGACAGATAACAAAATACAAAATATCCTGACCCGCCCATTAGAATCAGCGGGAATTTTTCATTTTGTCAATTCGCTCCTTCTGCTGCTGAACCTTCAATTTCCATGCGGCATCGTTTTTAAGATAGAGACCGGCCATCCGGTTGAACTCAACGGCCTGTAACCTGTTCCCTTTCATTATCCATGCCTCTGCCAGCAGGTAATAGTTCTGGCCGTTGTTGGTGTCGATGTTCACGGCCTTTTCCAGGATGCCTATGGCCTCATCAGGTTTTTTCAATTCGATCATCAGCCTCGCCTGATCGGAAAGCCTCAAGGAGGCCACCGTGCGTGGAGATGACCTGTCCGGCTGGCCTGTGTCAGGCACAGTGGAGCGTGGCGCGGGCGCCGGCGGCTCAGGGGTGACAGGCTCAGCCGGTGCAGGCTCTTTTTCCGGCTCAGGCTGTGCAGGGGCCGGCGTTGGCATGGGTTCAGGCTGCGTTGAAGGGGCGGCAGGTTCCTGCTCCTGCTTCGGAGGCGTGACAGTTTTTTGAGGAGCGATAGCACACCCGAAACTGAAGAGAGCCCAGACAATCGATACTAAATAAATCGGTTTAACGTTAATTGACAAGATCTTTTATCTCCTGATAAATTTTTCTCAAAGGATTCTGGTCCTGATGTATTGGGCATGTTTCAGTAGGGACAAGTTGCTCCAGGAAAACCTCATTAAGTGTATCCGGGCATCGTCCTGGTATTGCAAGCTGGCCACTTTCCGCGCAGATTACCCTGTCAACTACGCCCTCAGGCCTTCTGAACCACCCTCCGGACAGATATTGCGGTATGTTTTTCATTAGATCAGCCCATATTGGAAGCGCAGCCGAGGCGCCTGTTCCCTGCATCGAGGTCCCGTCGTCAAATCCGACCCAGACCATGGCAAGGATATCCGGTGTGTACCCGACAAACCAGGCATCCCTGGAATCGCTTGTCGTACCTGTCTTTGCGGCAACAGGCTGGCTTATCCCATAGGACCTTATAGAGGCGGCAGTCCCCTCGACAACAACGCTGTTAAGCAGGGAATCCATAATATAGGACTCGGCAGGGTCGATCACCTGTTCCACCTCCAGATGCCTGCTGTTAAGTGCATTGCCATTTTCATCGCTGACGGACCTCATTGAAAGGGGAACCGGAAGCAGACCGTCCGCCGCAAAGGCGCAATATGCCCTTGCAAGCTCAAGGGGTATGACCTCCAGCGAACCGAGCGCCATGGAAGGGACAGGCTTCAGGGGGGTTGAAAAATGGAAGCCTGATGCGGTCCTGACCACATTCTCCAGGCCTGTCTTCATCGCCAGGTCCACGGTTGCGATATTTACAGAGCGCGCCAGCGCCGTTCTCATGCTCATCTCTTCTTCGGGTATTGGAGAGTAGTTTTCCGGGGTCCATTCTTTCCCTGCCACCTTGTATGTAACCGGGACATTTGAAAGCCTGGTGGCAGGCGTAAACCGGTCCAGTGCGCTCAGATACACAAACGGCTTGAAGGCGCTGCCCGGCTGGCGTTTTGCCTGCGTGATCCTGTTGAACTGGCTGGCCCCGTAATCGCGGCCCCCGACCATGGCAAGGATATATCCTGTTTTCGGCTGCATGACAATAATTGCGCCCTGAAGCTGTTTCTGATGGTCCTTCCTTTTGAGGCGGGGATTTGCCTTTTCAATGTTTGCAAGCCCCCTGGAAAGGGCAAGCTCTGCCGCCTTCTGGACCTCCGGATCGAGGGTCGTATAGATTGAAAGGCCCAGCGTGGAGAGGTCCTCCTTTGAATACAGTTCTTCAAGCTGAGTGGAAAGATAATCAATAAAATAGGGCGCCTTTCTTCCATATGCCTGTATCCCGGCAGCCTGTACCGGAGAGCCTGAGGCAGCCTCATGCTCCGTTCGGGTAATCCACCCCTCCTTTAGCATATTCTTAAGCACCTGGTCACGCCTGTTTTTAGAACGATCCAGGTTTATATAGGGGGAATAAAGGTTCGGGGCCCTGATGAGGCCGGCTATGGTTGCGCCTTCCGCAATGCTAAGCTGGTTTACCGGTTTTCCAAAATAAAAATAGGACGCCTCACCGAGGCCGTTTATGGCAACAGAGCCATTTTGTCCGAAATAGATCTCGTTGAGGTAGATTTCCAGGATCTCATTTTTCTCATACTTTGTCTCCATCACCACGGCAAGAAGCATTTCCTTCAGTTTTCTTGAAATGGTCCTTTCCGGCGTTAAGAAATAGTTCTTGGCCAGCTGCTGGGTAATGGTGGAGCCGCCCTGCCTGATCCCCTTCTGGCTGACATCCTTGTAAAGCGCGCGAAAGATAGCACTGAAATCCAGGCCGTGATGCTCATAAAATTCGGCGTCTTCTGCCGCAAGGATGGCCTTCTTGACGTGGTCAGGCACCTGGTCTATGGAGATAAGTCGCCGCTGCTCCCTCTCAGGGCCGAAAAACAGGCCCAGTTCCTCGGGCTCCAGTTCAAGGATGGGGATGGATTCGCCGCTCTGAAGGTTGCTTATATCGCCTATAGCCCCTTGACTGACAGTTATTTTCACAGGAAATCCTTCCCGTTTTTGCGCGGGCAGAATCAGGTCATTCAGGTAAACCTCGAAGGCCTTGCCTCTTATGCGCATC
>JBFYXR010000256.1:0-6095 GCA_041310455.1 Desulfobacteraceae bacterium
GGCGCAGTTTTTTTCTCCATTGACCAATAAGCGCAAGGATAAGTTCGGCGGAAGTGTTGAAAACCGGGTCAGGTTCCCCATGATGGTGCTGGATAGGATAAGGGAAAGGGTGGGAAAGGCCTTTCCCATAGAATTGCGCATAAGCGCCTCTGAGGTTACAGAAGGGGGACTTCCCCTGGAGGATGGCGTTGCCATAGCCAGGATGCTTGAGGATAAGGTGGATTTAATGCATGTATCCGCGGGCGCCCATTCAGTCATAAACACGATGACCATAATGCACCCCTCCATGTTCCTGCCGCACGGCTGCAATGTATATCTGGCCGAGGCGGTAAAAAAGGCGGTAAAAATTCCGGTTGTCACGGTCGGAGGGTTCTCTTATCCCGGACAGATGGAGGATATCATTGCTACGGGCAAGGCGGATATCATCGCAATAGCACGCGGACTGATTGCCGATCCTGATCTCCCCAGGAAGGCGCAACACGGGAAGGTTGATGAGATAGTCCGATGCCTTCGTTGCTTTGATTGCATCGGCGGTATGTTTATGACCCGTACGATGAAGTGTGCCGTCAACCCGATAATCGGCAGGGAATATGAATTTAATTTTCCGGCCAAAACGACCGAGAGGAAAAAGGTGCTTATCGCAGGCGGCGGACCGGCAGGTATGCAGGCCGCAATAACGGCTTCAGAGCGGGGGCATAATGTCACACTTTGTGAAAAAACCGATTCGCTGGGAGGGGCATTGAAGTTCGCAAAGGTTGTTTCCTTCAAGGATGACCTGAATAGCTTTAAGGAATATCAGATCCACAGGATTGGCTCACTTCCGGTTCGGGTCCTCCTGAATACCGAGGTTACTCCGGAACTTATAGCACTGGAAAGACCGGACATCCTGATAATGGCAGTCGGCGCTGAGCCGGTAATCCCTGTGATCCCGGGTGTAGATAAAAAAACGGTTATCCTTGCAACCGAGGCCTATGATGATAATACGATAGCAGGAAACAGGGTCGCAATCATTGGCGGCGGGCTGGTGGGCTGTGAAACAGGCCTGTATCTGGCTCAGAAAGGCAGGGATGTTACAATAATCGAGATGCTGGAGGATGTCGCCCTTGAGGCGAATATCATGCACCGGAGGGCACTCATGCTGGAGCTTGAGAAATCAGTGAAGACAATGCCAGGCTTGAAGTGCACCGAGATCACTGACAGAGGTGTAATGGCCGTTAACAGGGAGGGAAAACAGACGCTCATTGAGGCCGATACAATAATTATCGCAGTCGGATACAGGTCCCGGTCCGGCATTGTGGATGTTCTGAGAGGCGCAGCGCCTGAATTCATGGCAATCGGTGACTGCGCAATACCAAGAAAGGTCCTGCAGGCAGTCCGCACAGGCTACGACGCGGGGATGGCTGTTTAGAATTAGATACTAAGGTAGATTTTTAATTTTCTTCAAGAGAAGTGCTAAAAAGACAACAGGCGTTTAGACTGATATCTCAGCATAAACGCCTGTTCTTTATCAAACTGAAAGGCCGTAATCCTTTCGCCTTAAGCCTTAAATGCTTTTCAGCATCTGCGGTTTCGGATATGCTTCAAAGATTTTTTCCGCATCTTCCAGAACGCTGTCTTCCAGGACGTAATCCTGCAATTCATTGGCAAAATATTTTTCATAGGAGCCGAGGTCCAGGAGTCCATGTCCGCTCAGGTTGAACAGAATGACCTTCTTTTCGCCGGATTCCTTGGCCTTGAGGGCCTCTTTAACAACCTGTGCAATGGCATGGTTTGTCTCAGGGGCAGGGATGATTCCTACGGTTCTGGCGAATAAAGTACCTGATTTAAATGCCTCATTCTGCGTGACCGCCTTTGGCGTAATAATCCCTTCGGATATAAGCTGGCTGACCGTAGGCGCCATACCGTGATATCTAAGTCCGCCCGCATGGACAGGCGGCGGTACAAATGCATGTCCCAGGCTGTGCATCGGGAGCAGCGGCGTATATCCTGCTGTATCGCCGTGATCATAGACAAAGGGCGCTCTTGTCATTGTGGGGCATGCAGCAGGTTCAACGGGATATATCTCCACCTTTTTGCCGTGTATTTTATCATAGACAAAGGGGAATGCGAGACCTGCAAAATTGCTTCCCCCGCCCGCGCAACCTATGACGATATCGGGATACTCCCCGAATTTTTCCATCTGTATTTTGGCCTCGAGACCAATTATGGTCTGGTGGAGCATAACATGGTTAAGCACACTCCCCAGTGCATAGCGCGTCTGGCCGCTCTGGTCGCTGACTGCGGCCTCTACTGCCTCGCTGATCGCGATTCCAAGGCTCCCCGGTGTATTCGGATCCTTTTCGAGTATCGCCCGTCCGGCGTTTGTAGTATTGCTCGGGCTGGGTATGCATAGACCTCCCCATGCCTGCATCTGTGCCTTGCGATAGGGCTTCTGATCATAACTAACGCGCACCATGTAGATCTTGCATTCCAGGCCGAACTGGCTGCATGCGAATGAAAGGGCCGCGCCCCACTGTCCTGCCCCTGTCTCGGTGGTAAGCTTTTTAATGCCGAAGGCCTTATTATAATAGGCCTGGGCCACTGCTGTGTTGGGTTTGTGGCTGCCGGGAGGGCTGACGCTTTCATTCTTGAAATATATGTGGGCTGGTGTTCCGAGGGCCTTTTCAAGGGCCAGCGCCCGGGTGAGAGGTGAAGGCCGCCAGATGCTGTACACCTTGAGAATGTCTTCAGGGATGGTGATCCACCTTTCAGTGCTGACTTCCTGTTCTATAAGGTTCATCGGGAACACGGGAGCGAGTGCATCCGGGCTGATAGGCTTTCCGTCAGGGCCGAGGGGAGGATTCATCTTGATGTCCGCCAGTATGTTATACCATTGGCGGGGCATTTCGTCTGGGCTTAAATTAACCGTTTGTGTCTGCATTATGTTGCGACCTCCTTTATTTACTTATTTTATTATGGTAAACAAACCTTTTCAAAGAAGCATATTCAAGCGGACTTAAGAAAAGGGCATTTAAAACAATAGCATAATTTGTTGAGTTTTGAAGTATAGGCAAATGGAAAAAATATGTCAATTCAAAGAAGCTTGTAATTATCCATTATTAAATTAAAATCCTGTATGAATTTCTGAACAGGAATCTGGATTTTAAACCGGGAAATATGATATATAGACATGGAAAGGAAGATCTCTCGGAAATAAAGGAGTAAACGAGGTATTCTTTCTTCTATGTCATAATTAACAAGCCGTTGTGATCCATACTGTTGCACTCATTTTTATTAACTTCATGATAGAAAATATAATTCATTAAAAGGAGGATAAATTATGGCGCTTTTTAGAAAGGAGTTTGGAAGACGGCAGTTTATATCTTTAACTTCAATGGCCCTGGGGGCCGGAATGCTTGTAAAGCCCTCAGACCTGCTGTTGGCAGCAGAGGGCATGCCGCAGGCTGCGGGGAAGGCAAAGGGTGATGGAACAAAGTATGGTAAATACATCTTTCTGTCTGAAAAAAGTGAGCCCACAGAACGCGGCGTAA
Organism: Desulfobacteraceae bacterium; assembly: GCA_041310455.1. Lineage (GTDB taxonomy): Bacteria > Desulfobacterota > DSM-4660 > Desulfatiglandales > HGW-15 > JAFGIC01. Next base: position 3,531 of record JBFYXR010000256.1, read on the forward strand.
ACATGTTCCCCACCATTGGAGACTTTCCGGGATTTTCTACTGTGATTATTGGACGAATGCCTCCGCCCGGTCCCATGCCGGGACACGACGCGCCTGAGAAGCACGACAGTGAGGTAGAGTTTCTTATTCATCTCGGCAATAACCTTGAAGATCCGCTGGATCTGGGGGCGGATGTCGATTTTTTCATGGGCAAGGGCAAATGGCTGGAGAGGTATGCAATCAATAAATCTACAGCGGTCTATCTGCCCAGCGGTCTGTGGCATTGCCCATGGAAGGTAAAAAAGATCAGGACAGAAATGTCATGGGTGAATGTTCGCATAGGGCCGGGCAAGACCAGCGCGGGTGGACCTCCGGCCGATGCGCAGGGAGGCGATCCGGGCGGGGCTCCTGGAGGTCAACCCCCTGCCGGCGCTCCTGCGGGTGCACAGGTCGCAATACCTGAGGTTGAGGGGCTGAGCGAGGAGGCACGGGCAAAGGCAAAAACCAGCGGATATATATTCGATAAATATCTTTTGTCAGGGGTTTCAAAGGATATGAAGGATCCCAAGGGAGGCAAATGGATTGCCTATACTGATTGCACCAAGATGGCCGGGGGCGTGCTGGCAAGAATCATCAGGTACCTGCCCGGGGAGGCGCCCTATTCAATTATCGATTCGCAGACCCACGAATATGGATCACTCTTTATATTTCTCGGCACAGATCTTAAGGACTGCACTGACCTTGGGGCTGAGATAGAGCTCTCCATTGGTCAGGAGAAGGAAAGGCATACGATCAACAGGTCTGCTATGTTGTATGTCCCTGCTGATACAGTCCATGGACCTTTTAAGGTAACAAAGGCAAGCAGGCAGTTTAATTTCCTGGAGATAGTCGCCGGGCCTGAAATGCCCGGGGCTGTGTATGGATAAATAAGGCGCAAGGCTCAAGGCGCAGGGTGCAAGGGACTAAGCGCTTGTCATACCCCTTGTAGGGGCGAGCGGCACTCACCCCTGCCGGATATATGTGACCGGCAGAATCAAAAGATAATACTATCGTGTCTAACGCACAGGAGAAAAGGTTATGAAATTGATTGATTGCAAAATAGGAAGGCGCAAATTCATATCTGCAGGTTCAATAGCCTTAGGCGCAGGTCTGCTCGCAAAATCGCCAGGCCTTTTATTTGCCGCTGACGGCCCGCAGCAGGGTCTGGGAGGACCGCCCCAGGGTGGAGGTCCGGCAGCGACTCAGGCAACGGATGACGGGACAAAATACGGAAAATACATTGTCCTGTCACAGAAAAGTGAGCCCAACGAACGCGGCAGCATCCCTATTGTAGCCACGTTGGGCAATACAATTCCGGAATGCGACTCTATGGCCCTTATCGGAAGGATGCCCGCTCAGGGTTCGATGACAGGGCATGAATCGTGGGAGAGCCATGAGGTCCCCGAATATCTGATCCATCTGGGTAGTGATCCCGATGACCCCATGGACCTGGGTGCAGATGCGGAGATCTATCTGGGAAAGGGCCGATGGAGGGAGAAATTCACATTTAATAGGACTACAGCGGCTTATCTGCCCGCGGGCCTGCCTCATTGCCCATGGCACGTAGCAAATATCAGAAGAAACATGACCTTTGTCAATCTTTTGCCGGGAAGGACATGGTGGGGAGACAATGATCAATCCAAGGACGTAATCAGCAAAGAAGAACTGGCAAAGGCCAGGACGAGCGGATATGTATTCGATAAATATATGCTGTCAGGAGTTCCAGGGGATATGAAAGATCCTAAGGGCGGGAAATGGATCGCCTATACGGATTGCACAAAGATAGCATCTGCGCCGTTGACGCGCATTATAAGATACAACCCCAAGGATGCGCCCTGTTCAATTATTGATACGCAAACCCGTGAGTATGGAACGTTTTTTATTTTTCTGGGCATTGACGATGATGACGCAAGCGTCCTGGGCGCCGAGGTGGAACTACTAATAGGCCCTGAAAAGGAAAGGCATATTTTTAATAAGTCTGCGTTAGTGTGGATTCCGCGCGGTTTAGCGCACGGGCCGTTTGCCGTTAAAAAAGCAGGCAAGCCTTTTAATTTTCTGGAGGTTGTGCTTGGGCCTGAACTGCCGGTATAAACAGGGCGACCGGCGTTCGCCCCTACAGGCAATAGAGGCCATTAACGATTATACATATGAATGACAAATTAGACCGCAAACCGTATCTTCACAATCGCCATTCAATCAGATTGAAGGGGTATGATTATTTATCCATTGGGGTTTATTTCATAACCATATGCGCCAAAAATCGGGAGCATTTATTCGGTCAGATCGTAGGGGCGGGTTCTAAACCCGCCCTTAAACCAGGCTCCAAACCTGCCCTGCAACCGGGGCTCCAACCCGACCCAGTACATATGGAGGTGAACGAATACGGCCGCATTTTGCAAGATGCATGGGACGGTCTGCCGTGCCATATTAAGGACATACAATTGGATACCTTTTGTATTATGCCTAATCATATTCATGGGATTATTTCTATCATTAAGATAGAAGGGCGGGTTTGGAACCCGGGAACGGATGGGCGGGTTTGGAACC
>JBFYXR010000257.1:0-4629 GCA_041310455.1 Desulfobacteraceae bacterium
GCAGAAACCCGTAATGCATGCATAAACCTTATCGGAAAATACAGGGACCGGCATCTTGCCGATCGCGTTTTTGATCTGGCGTGGACCCATAGCCAGGTGCTACTGCGGCAGATCAATGCCACGGAGGCCGATGCGCAGCTTTACGGGCGTCTTGCCGCCTCTGTCATATACGCTAATTCATCGCTGCGCGCCGGTTCGGGCGCCCTCGTGCAAAACCGTCGCGGCCAGTCGGCCCTCTGGGGTTACTCTATTTCCGGAGATCTTCCTATAGTGTTATTACAAATTGAAGATCCGTGCAACATCAACCTTGTGCGACAGCTGGTTCAAGCCCATGCGTACTGGCATCTCAAAGGATTGGCGGTGGACCTGGTAATCTGGAACGAAGATCACGCAGGTTACCGGCAGCTTCTCCACGAACAGATCATGGGGCTTATCACCGCAGGTACGGAAGCCAACGTGACCGACCGACCGGGCGGCATTTTTGTAAGACCTTCAGACCAGATATCAAAGGAGGATCGCGTCCTGTTCCAGACGGTTGCACGCGTCATTATCACAGACCGCAAGGGACCGCTGACGGACCAATTCAAGCAGCGGAGAGCTGCGGAAGGGATGCTGCCTGCTCCTATGACGATACGGACCACAAAGTACAATGTCCCGGAAATAGCGGCAAAGCCTCGCCGGGACCTGATGTTTGGAAACGGGCTGGGAGGATTCACTCCTGACGGCAGGGAATACGTCATTTCAACTGCCCGCGGGCAGGTGACGCCTGCACCATGGGTGAATGTGCTGGCAAATCCTAATTTCGGAACCGTTGTCTCTGAGAACGGTGCAGCCTATACCTGGAGCGAAAACGCACACGAGTTTCGGCTAACGCCATGGTACAATGATCCGGTCTGCGATTTGAGCGGTGAAGCCTTTTATATTCGCGATGAAGAACGCGGCCACTTCTGGTCTCCCACGCCGCTGCCAAGCCGGGGAACCTCGCCTTATGTCACACGCCATGGATTCGGATACAGCGTTTTCGAGCACACCGAGCGAGGTATTGCCACAGAGATGTGGGTATACGTTGCCCTGGACGCTTCCGTCAAGTTTACGGTGCTGAAGGTGCGCAACCAGTCGGGCCGATCACGGCGACTTTCTGTCACCGGATATGCTGAATGGGTGCTGGGTGATCTGCGGCCCAAAACGAACATGCATGTGATAACCGAAATTGACCGCCTGAGCAACGCCTTTTTCGCCCGGAACCCTTACAATACGGAGTTCCCCAACAGGATTGCCTTTTTTGATGTAGACGAAACAACCCGGAGCATAACCGGCGACCGGACGGAATTTTTGGGGCGCAACGGCACGCTCGCAACTCCGGCAGCGATGAGTCGGCTGCGGCTTTCCGGCAGGGTAGGGGCTTCCCTGGATCCCTGTGCCGCGATCCAGGTCCCCTTCGAACTTGCTGCCGGGCAGGAATATGAGATAGTCTTCAGACTCGGCGTAGGGCTGGACACAGACGACGCCCGCAATCTGCTGCGTCGCTTCCGGGGATCTGCTGCCGCGCGCAATGCACTCGAAATGGTCTGGCAATACTGGCAACACACTCTAGGCGCTGTAAACGTGGAAACCCCCGACCAGTCCATCAATATGCTGGCCAACGGATGGCTGATGTATCAAACGCTCACATGCCGTTTGTGGGCGCGGAGCGGGTACTACCAGTCCGGGGGGGCCTTCGGTTTCCGCGATCAGTTGCAGGATGTGATGTCGATCATCCACGCCGAGCCCCGCCTGGTGCGCGAGCACCTCCTTCTTGCGGCAGGCCGACAATTTACTGATGGCGACGTTCAACACTGGTGGCATCCTCCTCAAGGCCGCGGCGTGCGAACACGCTGTTCCGACGATTACCTCTGGCTGCCGTTTGCGACGTGCCGTTATGTAAGGAGCACAGGGGATATCGGCGTACTGGATGAGAGCATCAACTTTCTTCAGGGCCGCCTGGTAAATGCGAATGAAGACTCCTATTACGATCTGCCGGGACGGTCTCAGGAATCGGCCAGTTTGTATCAACATTGTGTAAGAGCCATCCTGAGAGGACTCAACTTTGGCGGGCATGGATTGCCGATCATGGGCTCCGGAGACTGGAACGACGGCATGAACATGGTTGGCGCAGAGGGGAAAGGTGAAAGTGTCTGGCTGGGCTTTTTCCTGTATGATGTTCTTATGCAATTCAGTGAGGTTTCCGGCAGGCATGGCGATTTAATTTTTGCCGAAAGATGCAGGTCAGAAGCCGCTCAGATGCAACTAAACATTGAACAGCATGGCTGGGATGGCGGTTGGTACCGCCGCGCCTACTTCGATGACGGCTCACCGCTAGGGTCGATAAATAACCCCGAATGCCGGATAGATTCCATCGCGCAAAGCTGGTCTGTGCTCTCAGGCGCAGGTGACGCCAAACGCTCTCGCATGGCCATGGATGCGGCGGATCAGCATCTTGTCCACCGGGACCAGGCTCTGATCCAGCTCCTGGACCCGCCATTCGATAAGGCTGATATGAATCCCGGCTACATAAAGGGATACGTCCCAGGCGTACGGGAGAATGGCGGGCAGTACACCCATGCTGCAATCTGGATGGCGATGGCCTTCGCTAAATTGGGTGACAGCCGGCGCGCCTGGGAACTGATGACCATGATCAATCCTGTGAATCATGGCAACTCCCCCGAGTCTATTGCAGCATACAAAGTGGAACCTTATGCCGCCGCAGCAGATGTCTATGCAGTACAGCCCCACACGGGCCGTGGCGGATGGACATGGTACACGGGATCAGCCGGCTGGATGTACAGACTTATCATGGAATCACTCCTGGGGCTGAGGCTGGAGGCGGACAAACTGAGTTTTGCACCCCTCCTCCCGGAGGATTGGGAGGGCTTTACGGTGCACTACCGTTATCGGGAAACGGTCTACCATATCGCCGTTACGCGAATGCAGATTGGGGACCGAACCGCGAATGTGATTGTTGACGGCGCCCGGCAACAGGATAATATGATTACCCTTATTGACGACCATCAGGAACACTATGTCAAGGTGAGAATATCCGCTGATGGAATTAATTGATGAGAACTACAAAAAAAGGATCAAACCTTTTCTTGTCATGACATTTTAAAGTGCCAAAAAACAAAATAAGATCTGATCCCTTGATTCATTCAATATGAAATTAAGCTAAGCTTACATTGATAGCAGCCAGGCCTTTTTTGCCTTGCTCTACATCGAAGCTGACATGGTCTCCTTCATTGAGAGATTTGAAACCAGTCGCGTTTATTCCGGTATGATGGACAAATACATCTGTCCCGTCTTCCTGCTCAATGAAGCCATAGCCTTTTTGATTATTAAACCACTTTACTACTCCATTTGCCATAATGACACCCTCCTTTCGTCTATAAATTTATTGTTTACGAACCTCGGATTGTGCCACTAACACTACAAATGGTTCTTCCCCTCAGAACGAAACAGTCCCACGCTATAAAAGTGGGAATTTTCAAGTGTGGTGATGTTAATCAATTATGTTAATAAAGTCAAATAAATAAAATTACTCTTTAATTTATATTTAAATACTAACAGCTAACCATAAGATATATCTTATAAATAAAAATATGTTTATTTATAAATAAAATATAAAATTTAATCAAAATTAATAAAATTGGCAAAAAATATTGCTTTTTGATTTTTAGTGGTTATTTTATATTCCCTGGGAAGTTTTTATACTGATCAGTGGAACCAGTAGACAAAGGAGAGATCGATGAGAACAAAAGCGGGTTTGTGGATTGACCATAAGAAGGCCATTATCGTGGCCGTTACGGATAATCGATCATTCTTATAGTATTTGTTCAACTTGTATCATTGGGGAGGCAAGTCGAAAAGGCAGAGGCACATTTCCCATAGTCATTGTAATATTGGAGGATAATAATGAAAATCAGACCATTAAAAGATAGGGTGCTTGTTGTCAGGATTGAGGAGAAGGAGAAGACGGCCGGCGGGATCATTATTCCGGACACGGCAAAGGAAAAGCCCCAAAAAGGGGAAGTGATAGCCATTGGTCCAGGAAAATGTGATGAGAAAGGGAAACGTATCCCCCTGGAAGTCAAAAAGGGTGATCGTGTACTTTTTAGCAAATATGCGGGCAATGAAATCAAGGTCGATGGGGTGGAACATTTAATTATGAGCGAGGATGATATCCTGGGCATCATGACGAAGTGATTGAAGGAGGTATAAAGTAAAATGGCGGCAAAAGAGATTAAATATAGCTCAAAGGCAAGAGAGAAAATGATGAATGGCGTGGACACCCTGGCCGACGCGGTTAAGGTGACCCTCGGGCCTAAGGGGCGGAATGTACTTATTGATAAATCCTGGGGATCCCCCAAGATCACCAAGGACGGGGTGACCGTTGCCAAGGAGATTGAACTGGAAGACAAGTTTGAAAACATGGGTGCTCAGATGGTCAAGGAGGTGGCTTCCAAGACATCCGATGTGGCAGGGGACGGCACCACTACAGCTACAATCCTGGCCCAGGCCATCTATCGTGAGGGTGTTAAGTTGTTGGCGGCAGGCGGCAACCCCATGTCCATCAAGCGGGGCATTGACAAGGCGGTT
>JBFYXR010000258.1:0-3087 GCA_041310455.1 Desulfobacteraceae bacterium
TCAGAAAAAACTTTGTGAAATACGGGGACAGCACTATCTGGCGGGATGGGCTCTGGTGGACGTCCAAGGTAATAGACTTTACAAAATCAATGGACAAAGGGGCGGAGGCATTTGACTGGTATAAAAAGTGGCAGGGCTGGCTGAAGCCGACTTCAATTAATGGAACTAAAAGAAGAGGTATAGGCGTTGGCGTCCTTGGCAATGCCGACGCCGGTGAAGATGTCTCCGAGTCACTTATCCGTCTGGACCCGACCCATCATGCAATGCTGTATACATCCATATGCGAACAGGGCACCGGACAGAGAAGCAGCCTTTGTAAGATGGCCGCCGAGGTCCTGCAAATTCCCCCGGAGCATGTTTACATCGTACCGCAGGACCCGAGTGTAAGTCCTTATGATTTCGGCAGCGTTGGCTCCAGGGGCACCTACGCGATGGGCGCCGGGGTTATAAAGGCGGCAGAGGATGCAAAACAAAAGCTTTTCGAATTAGCCGCTCCTCTCCTCAATGCCGGGGCTGAACTTCTGGATACCAGGGACGGCATGATATTTATTAAGGATAAACCGGAGAAGATAATACCCTGGCGGACCGCCATGGGCGTTACCCGCACCATCTTCGGTTACGGACGCCATGAACCGGATTTTTCTCTGTGCAATATCCTGATGTCATTTGTAGAGGTCGAAGTGGACATTGAAACCGGCAAGATTGATTTGATCCGGGTTGTCAACGCCACCGATGTCGGGCAGATTATCGATCCTCCCTGTCTGGAAAACCAGCTCAACAGCTGCATCGGGTCGGCGGCAATAGACAGCGCCATATTCGAAGAGACTGTTCTGGATGAGTCTAATGGAAGGATGCTTACCGCCAATCTGATTGACTACAAGTGGCGCACCTTTGCCGATCTGCCGGAAATCAAGAATGTGATCCTGGAGACCCCTTTCCCCAGCCACCGGTTCGGGGCGGTCGGTGTCGGAGAAATAACCACGGCGCCAGGGCCCAGCGCGGTACTCATGGCGGTCTCCAATGCGACAGGCAGGAGAATAACGGAATATCCGGCAACGCCCGACAGGATACTTAAGGCCCTGGGTAAATTATAGAGGAGGAACAGTGAAACATTTCAACCACGTCAACGCGGCAAGTGTGGATGACGCCGTCAAATTGCTTGGAAACAGCAGGGGTAAGGCCAGCCTGATGTCAGGAGGGACAGACCTGCTTGGTGTATTAAAAGACAGGATACTGTCCGATTATCCTGAAACCGTCATAAACATCAAGACGATCCCTGATCTGGACCGCATCAGCGAGGATGCCGAAGGACTCAGGATAGGCGCCCTCGCCAGGCTGGAGGACATCGCTCAATCTCCAACGGTCAAGGCGAAATATAAAGTGCTTGCCGAGGCCGCCGCAGCCGTTGCCACCCCGCAGATACGCAGGATGGGGACTTTAGGCGGCAACCTGTGTCAGGACGTACGCTGCTGGTATTATCGTTACCCCCACCACCTGGGCGGCAGGATGATCTGCCGCCGCAAGGGAAAAGGTCCCTGCTTTGCCATAAAGGGCGATAACCGGTACAATGCGATCCTGGGGGCAAAGTCATGTTTTGCCGTATGTCCCTCAGACACTGCCGTGGCCCTGTCGGCATTGAAGGCTGAATTAAGGATTGCGGGAGCGGACGGAGTGCGGTCCGTGCCTGTAGCCGGGTTTTACAGGCCTCTGGGAAACGTCCTGAAGAAGGATGAGCTTGTAACGGAGATTGCGGTCTCCTGCCCCCCTGAGGGGTGCAGACAGGAATTTATGAAATTAACGCAAAGAGGATCCGTAGATTTTTCTATGGTGAGCGTCGCATCGGTGATAACGTTAAGGGACGGGATCTGTGTTGACGCAAGGATAACCCTGGGAGGAGTCGCCCCGGTTCCCTTCAGCGCCGTGGAGGCGGAGCAGGCGATCATTGGAAAGCCTGTAAACGAGATCGACGCAGAGGCAGCCTCGGAGGCGGCAGTCATGAATGCAATGCCGCTCAGCAGGAACGCCTATAAAGTCGAGATAACAAAAACCCTGGTAAAGAGGGCCATTATGAAAGGCCTGCTGTCCGGGAAAGAAATATCCTGAGACATTAGAAAAATTCAGCAATGTCCGGTTAAGAACTTGCAAAGAGAAAAATCAGGCATTTTGGTCATGGGAGGCCCGATTTTTTTAAATTAAAATGGGCGGCCTGCTGAGGACCAGGTATAAAGCCCATGCAGCGGGCGGAAAGGGACCTCAACAGCTTTTAGGGATAGAGGTCCCGACACGTATCTCAATATATACCCGCCCGCTTGACACCACCTTTTGCCGGTTCTTTGCATGTTATCCATTTTAATTTTAAAAAATGGACCTCCCATGACAAGGGTGTTGGCTAATGCAAGATCTTAACCGGACATTGCTGTGCAGGAATCAAATTATCCTATAATCCGATAAAAACAGCCCCAGGTCAACCTCAAACAGGTATAATAATAGGCAGAATAAGGGGGCTCCTTTCAATAACCTTAAAGAAAAATCGTTTAAGCCTTCTTTTGATGTCAGGGCTCACTTCTGTCCAGTCTATGTGGGCAGGGCTTTCTATCTCATTAAGGACCTCCATCACGACGGATTTGGCCTCCTCCAGCAGCGCACCACTCTGGTCCTCAAATACAAAACCCCTCGAAATAATCTCCGGCCCGTAGGCCAGTTCCCCGGTGTGTTCGTCCACGGCAAGGAGCGCAACAACAACGCCGTCCCCGGAGAGCTTTCTGCGGTCCCGCAACACAAGTTCGCCGATATCCCCCACGCCTTTCCCGTCAACAAGCACCCTTCCTGACTGGACCTTGTCTCCTGTCGAGGCATTTCCGCCCTCAAAGATGATCGTATCCCCATCCTCTATGATCAGGCAGTTTTCCCTCTTGATCCCGGTCTCTTCAGCAAGCTGCGCGTGCTTTACCAGGTGCCGGTATTCGCCGTGTATAGGCATGAAATACTTCGGCTTTACGAGGTTCAGCATAAGCTTGAGCTCTTCCTTGTATGCATGGCCGGAGGAATGGATGGCGGAGACCTTTTCATATATAACATCCGCGCCCA
>JBFYXR010000259.1:0-10194 GCA_041310455.1 Desulfobacteraceae bacterium
GGAAGGATCTTCTTTCACGCCGACGATAACCTCGGCCCCGTCCTTGATCATCTTCTGAATCATGACTCCCTGCATCTCATTCTCCCTGCCTATTTTGGCCAGATTTTCTCTTATCTGATTGAATGAAACTTCAGCCTCTTTACGTGTCTTAACATCCAGTATAACCCCGCCCACATCGCTTTTATGGGTGATAGTGGAGGAGACGAGTTTCATCACGACTGGAAAACCTATTTTCTCTGCCAGGGCAGCGGCATCCGATGCTGTTTCCGCCTGTCCCGTCTCCACGGTTCTTATCCCGTAATTGCCGAGCAGTTCGTTCATCTCTTTATTGGGCACCCACAGAGGTCTTTCAGGGCTGCTGATTAAGACCGACTTTGCAAGGTTCTTGCCTGTCTTTGAATCAATATCGGAAAACACGGGGATGCTGCCATGGTCTCCCCGCACCATCTCGCCGTATCTGACGGCATTTGTCAGGGCAATAACCGCGTCCTCAGGGAAAGGATAATAGGGAACAAACTGTTCATGTGGCATATGTTTTCCCGCTATATCCGTCTGGCCGACAAAACAGGCCAGGATAGACTTTTCTTTTTTTACTGCAATAGGCTCCACAGTCCTTATTGCATCTTCGATCTCTTCGATCCCCTCTCCGGCAGGGGGCACATAAATAATAATAATCGCATCATTGTCATTGTCCTCGGCGAGTATTTTTAAAGAGGCCTCGAATTCCTTTGGACTTATGCCTGCTGTAAGATCCAGGGGATTATTGATCCCTATATCTCTTGTGATAACCGCCTTCAACTTTGCATTGGTCTCTTCTGAGATCGGCGGAAGATTCAGGCCGTTATAGGAACAGGAATCCGCCGCAACCGTGCCGGGACCGCCGCCGTTGGTCAATATGGCTACTCTCCGGCCTTTGGGCACCGGCTGGCTTGCAAGTAGTCTTGCGGAATGGAAAAGATTTTCTATGGAATTCACCCTGATAATTCCAGCCTGGCGAAACAGGGCATCGGACACTATGTCGGATGTCGCCATTGCGCCTGTATGTGACATAGCCGCGCGGGAGCCGGCATCCGACGTGCCTCCCTTGATCGCCAGTATAGGTTTTTTCATAGACACCCTTTTTGATATGCGGCTGAATTTATCGGTGTTGTCAAAGGATTCAAGATAAAGCAGTATCACCCTGGTGGCAGGGTCCCTTTCCCAGTATTGCAGCATATCTGTAGAAGCTATATCAGCGCGATTGCCTACACTCATGAAGTTGGAGAAACCTATATCGAGTTTTTTTGCAAACTGCAGTATGCCCAGCCCCAATGCCCCGCTCTGGGAGATAAAGGCTATATTGCCGTGCAGGGGCGATATCAGGGCAAAAGTCGCATTAAGGCTTATCTTGGGATCGGTGTTGATAAACCCCATACAGTTCGGACCGATTATGCGCATGCCGTAACCGAAGGCTGTTTCACGCAAGGCCTTTTCCAGGGCCTCACCCTCGTGCCCCCTTTCCCTGAATCCGTCCGAGATTACGATTATTCCCTTGACCTTTTTCCTGCCGCATTCATCGGCGACCTGCAGGACCTGTGAAGCAGGCACTACAATTATCGCAAGATCTATTTCTCCCTGAACATCAAGTATTGAAGGATAGGCCTTGACGGACATCACTGCCTTTGACGTGGGGGTAACTGGATAAATAATGCCTGAAAATCCGTTTTGCATGACCGACTGGAATACCAGCTGGCCTATTGAGCCTTTTCGATTGGATGCGCCGATTACAGCAACTGATCTCGGGCTGATAATGCTCTTAAGGGAATTATAAGTGGCTGTAAGCGCTCTTTCATCCTTTTTCTTTACCACCTCCGGAGTCTTGGTTAAGGGAAACGTGATATGGACGATGTTATCCCTGTACTCACGCTTCATATGAAAACCGTAGCCCTGAAACACGGACAGCATCATTGTGTTTTCCTGCATGACATAGGCCTCAAAGGTATCAATATCGTTCTCACGTGCAACGACGGCAAGCCATTCTATAAACTTGGTTCCTATGCCCTTTTCCTGGTATTTATCTTCAATGACAAAGGCCACCTCCGCCGTCGTCCCGTCCGGCAGACGGTTATAACGTCCTACTGATACGATGCGTTTTTTCCCTTCCTCGATTGCCTCCGCAACAAAGGCGAAGGAATTTTTATAATCCACCGTGCAGAATCTCAATGCATCTTCGCGCCTCATCTCTTTGGGGATATGGTGCAGGCGGAGGAATTTTGTCCTGTTGCTCAGCGTGCTGTAAAATTCGAGCCAGGCATCAACATCGTCGGCTGTTATCGGCCTGAAAATGGTTGTTGAGCCGTCCTTGAGGATTACCCTGAACTCGTGTTCTTTCTGATCTGTAGTGCTCTTGTCTGTCATATTATATTCTCCCAACAAATGTCATCCGGGTTTGAAGTCATTGTAAAAATTATCTTGAATCCTTGAATCATAATTTGGAAAATGATCGTACTGAAGTCTTCGATTAAAGGGGATGATTTTTATTCCATTACCCTGATGGTTCAATAATAATATAGAACCAACGGGAAAAGCAGCAAGAAAATTAAGGAATCCCAAATAAAATGCCCCGCCGCAATGCGGCAGGGCATTAAAAAAATAACAAGTCAGAAAGACTAAATATTATAAGGTTTTTATCTTATTTAAGATGAACTGATGTTATCGTAATAGCCTGGGTGGGCACATCGGACATCCCACCCTTCGTGCCCGTCTCTGTATTTTCAATCTTGTAAACGACGCTCATTCCATCAATGACCTTTCCAAATACGGCATAACCGAACTTGTCTGCGGTTTCGCCGCGATGATCAAGAGACGCCATATGCTTTGTATTGATAAAGAACTGTGAGGTGGCGCTGTTCACTTCGGATGTCCTGGCCATTGCTATGGTGCCGACCTCATTCTTCAGCCCGTTCGTGGCCTCGTTTTCAATGGGAGCCCTGAGACCGCTCTTGGGTTTCAGGTCTGCGGTCATCCCGCCGCCCTGGATCATAAAATTCTTGATCACGCGATGAAAGATCGTACCGCTGTAATACCCGGCCTTTACATATTCCAGGAAGTTCTCGACCGACTTCGGCGCCTTGTCCTTGAACAGCTCTAAGGTAATATTGCCCTTGGACGTTTCAATAACCACGATCGGATCTGATGGATTTTCTATCTTTGCATCCTCCCCGAAACAGACAGAGACACAAAGCATCATTGATAAAATTACCAAAAAAGATATTGCATTCTTAATTGAGATCATTTTTCCACCCCTTTCACTTTATGCCGGATAGGCAAATAATATTAATAACATTTTACCCTTTATGGTGGGAAGCATAAAAAATTCCGGTTCGCACGTCAAGTGCTAATTAGTGTTCATCCAAAAACACCTAATTTTGGATTCACGCTATCAGCTGTCAGCATTCAGCTTTCAGCTAAAGTCTTATAATTCGACAGGTTGGCTGATCGCTGATAGCTGAACGCTCCATCCATAAAAGCCTTATTTATGGATGGACACTAATTAATAAAAATGGTCCTCAAGCAGTGTCTCGCATGCCTTGACCCACTCATTTGAGTAGGAACGGTTCCTTACAAGATGAACGAAGATGCGCCTTGAGGCGATCCTCTCCCAGCATGAGGCATGGGCAAAACGGTCCAGCCAGTGAGGCGGCTGTTTTCTTATCTCCCTTATCATGTCCTTTAATAAATCGAGAGGTTCCTCTTCCTCGGGTCTTATCACAAACTGCCAGAGCATGTGGGGTTCATCGGAAATAGCACGTGTCAGGATATTTAAAATGCCAGCCCTTTTCAGATAAAGGTTTTGCCCCCGGAATATCAGCGCCCTTTTTGATGTCCTTCCCTCAATGACGGCATGCTTATGGGAGGATCCCAGCGGTATCTCTACCCTCTCTTTAAAGAGGTCAGGCAGGCGATAGCCGGCAAACCTGCGCGTCATGGATTCTCCTGCCTGTTTTTTATTCAGCAGCTCTTCCGCCATGCAGATATCCGCGGGGGATAATGTCGATGTCGATCGCACCTCATAGGGCGGTCTCTCGCCTGCCCTTATGCTCCATCTATCCTGCATCTCCCTCAGCTCCGTCCCCGGAAGAAGAAGTGTCTGCATGCACTGTATATAGGCCTTTTTAAATCTCCTGGCCCATTTGAAAGAGGAAAAAACATCCTCCAGGCGCTGCCCCGGAAGACCGTACATGAGATCAATCGTGACCCTGATCCCGGCCTCGGTCATAAGCCGTATATTCGATTCCAGCCTCTCAATTCCCGTAGGACGGTGTATAAGCCTAAGGACGTCTTTATCCCTGCTCTGGACGCCGACCTCAATCTCAGCAAATCCTGCATCAGCAAGATCCTTTATGTCATCAAGTTCAAGGATATCGGCGTGAAGCTCGGCAAAAAATCGGATTCGCTTATCCCGGTTAATAACCTTAAGTCCTTCAATGATCTGTCTGAAGCCCGGATTAGCGTTAAATGTGGGATCTATGAATCTTATCTGGCCTGCACCTCTTTGCTTGAGGATATTGACCCTTTCCAGGACTCCTTCAGCGCCAAGAAATGTCGGCTTTCTCCTCATCTGTGGATAGCGGCAATAGCTGCAGCTCATGGGGCAGCCGCGTCCTGTCTCCATATAGGCCATTCCATGCCTGTCGGGGTTCCAGCCCTCGTCTTCCGGCAGGGGAAGCGATTCATGCAGGCCAAGGACCGGGGCGTCATTTGCCCCGAACAGGTACCCATTGCCTGTCCTCCATGCCACCTGTCTGTAATCCGGCCTGTACCCGCGCTGAAATCCCTGAATTATCCCGGGCAGAATCCCCTCCCCTTCCCCCATAACCAGGGCATCTGCAACCGATTCCCTGAAAAGAAACGGGTGATCATGTGCAACCTCAGGACCGCCGCAGATGACAATCATCTCCGGACATGCGGCCTTAAGGCGTTTAAGGATGCCGAGGCTGTGCTCCACATTCCAGAGATAGAGTGTTGCGCATATAACATCCGGCTTCCAGGCAGCGATCAGCTCGGTGAGATGGGCATCGTCAAGGCCCTCTTCATGCGGTTGGAGGAACCTGAAGACATACTCACAATCCGGCTCAGCGCGTTTCAGTGAGCCGGAGAGATAAAAGCCGGCCAGAGAGATGTTTTCCTCATCACCGCATTTTGAATTTTCAAGCCTGGGCAGCTGCAAAAAGAGGATTCGTTTTAATGTCTTTTTCATAATATCGGCCTGCATGATAACCATAGCTGAATGTTGACGGCCCTGCTGGATAAGCTGCAGCAGCTTATCATATTCATATTAAGCATGCTGATATTGCATTTTACCTGTATTTCTTCAGCTGAAATATTTTTCTGTTCTGGGTGACCGAGATATAATAAAATTTATCCTGGGGGATGTAGATATAGGGCACATCCTCCTCCCTGCGGAACAGGAAGTGCGACAGGATCATGCGGTTGGCGGCCCTGTGGCCTATAATCATGATATTGGAGGAAGAATTGCTCAGATAGAGCACCTTGTTGATTCCCCGGTCGATTCTGTCCTTCATGCTCGCGTATCCTTCACCTTCAGGGTATGTATAGTTATACTTGTCTTTCTTCCTGTCCGAATAGATGAAAGGGTACTTCTCCCTGATCTCGCCGTAGCTCATGCTTTCGCAGATGCCGCTGTCTATCTCGTTAAACTCCGCCAGTGGAATGATCGTGCATTTCTTCTGCATGGCCCTGATCGGTTCCGCCGTCTGGATGGTCCTTTTTTTCTGGCTTGTAAAGATGAGAGGGATCTCCTTATCACTGAAATATTCCGCCAGGTTTCCTGCCTGTGACCTCCCCCCCTCCGTCAGTTCAGAATCACCGCCTATCCTGTTCTCAAGGTTATAGGATGTCTCTCCATGCCTGATAAGGTACAGGTGCTTGATGGTGTCAGTGACCAGAAAATCCCTTATCTGGTCATAAAAGGGCACAGTGTTTTTTATCTCCTCGCGAAGCACCGTCTTGTACAGCGAATTTATTCTGATGAAATTAGGCTCATTTTTTACAGAGGTGTAGATCGGGGTATAATATGATATCCTTTTTTTAAAACTCCGGATGGCCTCTTCAGTTGAAAGGTGACAGAACTCGGGGGTCTCTATCTTCCTGAGTATGCTCGCGTTCAGGATCTCTTCGTCATTGTTAATGCATTCGATAAACAGGATCGGGTGGTCATCCAGGGTTGCCTGTATCTTACTTCTTCTTTCAATGCTTGCGTTTGTTGCGTCCAGGATTGCCACGTCTCCTTCCGCCTTCAGGTATTTTTTTGCCCTTGCGATATTGATCTCCGCTATCTTTTCCCTGATAGTGAAGGCCTCCCTGTTATTGGGGTCATAGAACTCCGCGAGGGACGTGTTATTGGAGACCATCTTCCTGCGCAGATCGCCGTTATTAAAGATCCTCACCTTTACGGAATCATGCCGGAGGTCTTCCATTATCTTGGTTGCGGTAGTGGATTTTCCCCTTGCGGGGAGACCCACCATTACGATATAGAGTTTGTTATTCATATCTATTCTATTAGGATGAAATCATGATAACTATCAACAGTTTTTTATTAGCCTATATATTCATCTGCCTGTTAAGCGCTGTCCTGAATATTGCGATTGACCTCGCAAACACGGCGCACCTTAAGAGATATAACGGTTCTATCCCTGAAGGCTTTGAGGGAATAATCGATGAAAAAAAGCTTTCAGAGATGGAAAGATATACAAGGGACAATACAGGTTTTGGAATATTGAATACCGCGGCATCCAGGGCCGTCTTCCTGTTTATCATATTGTCAGGATTGCTGCCGTGGCTCCTTGGAGCAGTTGAGGGATTCCATTATATTCCTGCAGGCCTCCTTTTTTTCGCATTGCCCGGTATTATAGGCTTTGTCTTTGAGCTGCCCTTTGATTATTATCATACCTTTGTTATTGAGGAAAGATTCGGCTTTAACACAAACACCATAAAGACCTGGATTATTGATCACATCAAATCGCTGCTGGTTACTGTCATACTTTTTTCGATATTGTTATCCCTTCTTCTATTCATGATAAGACACGCAGGCAACCTATGGTGGCTGATGGCCTGGGTATTCTTCATGTCATTCCAGCTGCTGATGGTGGTGCTGTACCCGACATTGATAGCGCCTCTCTTCAATAAATTCGAACCCGTCAAGGATAAGGAGCTGGAAAGTGCGATAAGGGAGCTTGCGGAAAAGGAAGGGCTGCTCATAAAGGACATCTTTCAGATGGATGCAGGCAGGAGGAGCAGGCATACAAACGCCTATTTCACGGGATTGGGCAAAACCAAAAGGATCGTCCTTTTCGATACCCTTATTGCCTCACACGGCAGGGATGAGATACTGGCGGTCCTGGCCCATGAGATAGGACATCTGAAGCTCGGGCATATTAAAAAGATGATCCTCATGATAACCATCGCGTCTTTTATCATCTTCTTTTTGACCTCAAAGGTATTAGGATGGGGTCTCCTTTACGAGAGCTTCGGGTTTCACACCATGCCGCAGTATGTGGGGCTGTTCCTGATCGGGTTTATCCTGGAACCAGTCGGCTTTTTTCTGTCCCCGCTCAGCATGGCCAGATCAAGAAAACATGAGAGGGAGGCGGATGATTACGTCAAAAGTATAATGCATGATATCGCACCCTTTGTAAACGCCCTGAAGAAAATGGCATCCGACAACCTCTCCAATCTTAGGCCTCATCCCGCTTATGTCTTTTTTCATTATTCACACCCTCCCATCCTGGACAGGATAAAGCGGTTGGGGCGGTTGTCCGCGGAAAAGTGTATTACCTGATGGTCGATAAATTTGTATCATCTTCAAGGGGTTTAGGATTCGGTTATCTCCTCCCCTCTCAGGGGAGGATTAAGGTGGGGTCTCCCGAGCTTTAATGCACACATATCGACCTATCGAAACCCCCTCCAGCCTCCCCCTAAAAGGAGGAGGAAATTACATTTGGGCCAATGACACGTTAAAGATCTCAAGGATGATGCCTAATATGTTTCAAAAGTATTATAATCAGCTGAGATCCCTGCAATAAAATTACGCACTTGAAATATCCGGGATAGAGGTTATAATAAGTCACAAAAAACATTCAAATAAATGAGGAGGAATAATTTAATGGACCCTATCACAGTCTTAAGAGACAGGGCGGAAGTTCGGGTAAACACCTATGTAAGGAGTGTCTACAACTGGATGTGCATAGGCCTTGCGGTTACCGGGTTTATAGCCTATTACGCGGCGAATAACGACGCCATGAGGAATATGATATCCGGGGGAATGATGTGGGTGATCATCATCGCCGAACTGGGCCTGGTATTTGCCATAAGCGGCATGATAGACAGGATGAGCGCAGCTACGGCCACATCCCTTTTTGTGCTCTATTCCGCGCTTAACGGCGCAATGCTTTCCTCTATATTCGTTGTATATTCAGGTTCTTCCATTGCAACCACCTTTTTCATCTGCGCAGGCACTTTTCTGGGGTGCAGCATCTATGGATGGACCACAAAGAGAGACCTCACATCAGTAGGCGGATTTATGATGATGGGCCTGATAGGCATCATTATAGCCTCCCTGGTAAACATTTTCATGAAAAGCGCAATGATGAATGCGATAATAAGCTACATCGGGGTTATAGTATTTGTTGGTCTGACGGCCTATGATACCCAGAAGATAAAGGACATGGCCCTCTCCCAACCCGACGGCCTTGATAGTGCGGTTATAAGGAAAGGGGCAATCCTGGGCGCCCTCTCCCTGTACCTGGATTTTATAAACCTCTTTCTGATGCTTTTAAGGATCTTCGGCAGCAGCCGGGATTAAAACAGATAACAACAGTCCAATTGCATAAACATCCCTCGGCATTGAATTTTTCATTGACGAGGGATGTTTTTTTTGGGATACAGACAGCATTTACTTGAACAGGAGCATCCTGATTTTCATCATATAATGTATAACAAACGGACTTTCATAATAGGAGATATCCACGGCTGCCTGGGCATCCTGAAGGGCCTCATGGATAAAATCGACTGGGACCCTGAAAAGGACGACCTGATCTTCCTGGGTGATTACATAGACAGGGGAAGGGACTCAAAGGGCGTGATTGATTACATCCTGGGCCTAAAAAAGAGGTCTCAAAACATCCAATGCCTTATGGGAAACCATGAAGAGCTTTTTCTGAATTATATCAACGGAGATGACGAGGGGTCATTTCTCTATAACGGCGGGGTCAGCACCTTAACGAGCTATTATGAAGGAGGGGGCAGGGAGATTGATCCCGATCATATCGATTTCCTAAATTCCCTGCAGCTTATGATCGAGCTTGATGAGTATTACATTGTCCACGCGGGTTTTAAACCTGGCGTGAACGTGGCCGATCAGTCGGTAAAGGATACGCTCTGGATAAGGGAGCCCTTCATATTCTCGGATTATGATTTCGGAAAGAGGATAATCTTCGGGCACACCCCCTTTTCTTCCCCCCTTGTCATGGACAATAAGATAGGGCTGGACACGGGCGCCGTATTCGGCAATAAGCTTACCTGCCTTGAAATACCAGCACTGAAATTCTATTCAGTAGAGGCATGAAAATTTGCCCGGCAATAACAATATGCCTTCCCTCATCGGGCTTACTTCCACAGTTCCGGTGGAGATTATCTACGCCGCGGGGCACACCCCTGTCGACATCAACAACCTCTTCATAGCATCAGAGAAACCCGAACTCCTGGTAAAGCAGGCTGAGTCAGCCGGTTTTTCACACAACATCTGCTCCTGGATCAAGGGCATCTATTCGGCAACCCTTAACCATGATATAAAGCAGGTAATAGCGGTAACAGGCGGCGACTGCAGCAATACCATTGCCCTCGCTGAGATCCTCGGCAGAAAGGGAGTGCAGATAATCTCCTTTGAGTACCCCCTGGATAAAGACAGGGGATTCCTTGAATCCCAGATGGACAGGCTCAGGGTGGCCCTGTCAACCACCTGGGACAGGATAGAAGAAACAAGGCAGCGCCTTGCGGTAATAAGGGATAAGCTGAGGGAAATCGACAGGCTCACCTTTGAAGCGAATGTCGTAACGGGCCTTGAGAATCACCTGTTTCTGGTGGCCAGTTCGGATTTCAACTCCGATCCTGATCAATACGAAAACGCGCTGAACA
>JBFYXR010000260.1:0-3478 GCA_041310455.1 Desulfobacteraceae bacterium
AAGCAGATCGCTGAGAAATACCGCTCAGAGGGGCAGGGCGAGGCAAGGAAGATAGAAGGCGATATGGAAAAGGAGATGAAGAGAATCACCTCCGAGGCATACAAGACTGCGGAGGAGATCAAGGGCAAGGCCGACGGTGAAGCAGCGCTCATCTATGCCAGGGCGTTCGGAAATGACCCTGATTTCTATTCCTTTCTTCAGACACTGGATATATATAAGGAAAGCATAGGAAAGGACAGCTCGCTCATACTCTCAACCGATCCGGAATTCCTGAAATATTTTAAGGGGTATTTGGGAAAATAGAGGTTTGAAAAAAGATATTCTATATTATTTGATTCGGTCCATAAGGTGTTTCCTTATTCTGTTTTTTCTCTTTGGTCTGGCGGGGTGCTCCGCAGGGATACTGAGGACAGGGAGTGGTTCCATTAATGGGTGGCAATGCGATGAAGATGCTGATCAGGCCATGATGCAGGGCGAATATGAAAGGTCTATCCTCATGCATGAAAAGCTCCTCAAGGGCGAACCTTCAAACGGGCTAGCCCTGTATCACCTGGGATATGCCTTCGGCCTTTTAGAGGAACACGATAAAGAAATAACCTTTTATGAAGAGGCTGTATCTTCAGGTTATCAGACCGGCGGGGTATTTTTTAACCTGGGGATGGCCTACGGCGAGACCGGCAGGATCAGGGAATCAGTTGATGCCTTCAAAAGGGGCATTGAGATTGATGAGGATAACCCGGATATTCATTTTGGGCTTGCCGTTGCATATCAAAAAAATTCTTTATACAATCTGGCGGAAGGGGAGTTTCTCAAGACAATTGAGCTGGACCCTGGCAATCTGGATGCAAGGTTTTATCTCGGCCTGCAGTACGCCGACAGGGGGGAGAACTGGAAGGCAAGGGAACAGGCCATTAAGATCATGGAGATTGATAAGGACAGCACCTTCTCCCGGGAGATTTTGGAGAGGATAAAAGATGATTAAAGGTCATGCAAGAAAGGGCACTCCGGCATTTTCAGAAAGAATACTCAGAGATCTATAGCCATTAGGCTGTTGGAAAATACAAAAGGCAGGGTACGTTACCCTGCCTTTTATATTAATGTTGGTTTGATAAATTGATTGATTTCCAGACCAGCTGATTGGGCTGATAATTAACAAATCAACATGACTTAATAGCGTGGCTTCCCTTGACGCCGTTATTAACACCGGTGCATATCTTTTTATATTAATTTGAAGATACCCGGCTGAAAAGATGCACGAACACCCGAGAAGCCTTTTCAAATATTGAAACACAAACCTTGAAAGAGTGATTTCCCCAGATGCCGTTATTAACACCGGTGCATATCTTTTTATTTTAATTTGAAGATACCCGGCTGAAAAGATGCACGAACACCCGAGAAACCATGTTTAGCGTCATCATTCACTTCTTTAATCAGTATAACCTTTGGAGGCCCATGGCCGTCACGTGGTTTTTATTTTAATGTTGAAGCAGGATGGCACATAAACTTTAATTTCTGTTAATGCAATATGCATGCCTGATCGGCCTGGTTTCTTAATGTGGAAAGGATCCTGATAAAATTCAATCAGTTGGGAGAAGTGAAGACCTATAGCAGATAAGAGAGTATCAGGAAATTTGGCGGGTGATGTCATTTTTTTTACACATTTTGATTGAAAATCAATGATTATACCCCAGGAGGTATAACCGTTGTTGTTATGCCTAGTACCTTACAGTTTACATCTTAAAATTTATTCCTGCCGAGGGTTTTTTCCCCTTGACACATAATGCTAATCTCCCTATAGTTCAGCCCCATATTGGATAAAATTACAATGTCATGTGTTAATAATGGTAGTGTTGCAAAGCACATACGTTACAATATATTCAGTCCAATAGTAATTCCGCAATTTAGCTGGATTTTATTCTTGAAAGAAAAATCGGGTTTAATGTTAGCAAATCAATAATCATAAGGAGAAAAACATGACAGAAGAAACTAAATACTCATCTTTTCGTTGGTTCATCCTGGTGACCATGGTAATCTCGGTTGCGACTTCATCTCTGTCGCTGATTTCACCCGCTCCCCTGATTGAGACAATAGAAAAATCAGGCGTCTTCCCGGGTTTGAATGGCGGCCATATATTTTTATTGACCATGGCTGTTTTCAATCTGTTTGTCGCGATTTCCTGCATCGTAGGCGGATATCTCCTTGACAAGTTCGGCTTTTATAAAATCTACATCTTCAGTATTGTACTGATCTGTGTAGCTGAATACATTGTGCCTATTGTCGGCGAAACCTTCTGGGGGATGTTTACCGTCCGCATGCTGGAAGGTCTGGGGACAGGCCCGATAATGAGCGCCGGCGCATCAATTGCCGCCAATTATTTCCCCTATAAAGAACGCCAGCTGGTTAACGGTTTCACCGGTTTCTCCGTTATGACAGGCATTTCAGTCGGCGTAATCCTGATCCCGTCTATTGCACAGTCCACCGGAAGCTGGGTTCAGGCCATGCACCAGATCTGGCCGATCGGCATCGTGGGTATTATTTTGAACATTATTGTCGGCTTTGGTCCTAAACCACCTAAAGTCGAAGAGACCAAGCTGCCTGTTGAAAGCAAGAGCGATCTGGCCGCTGCCTTTAAAATGCCGACAACCTATTTCTTAATTGCATTTGTATTCCTTATGTCATGGATCTTCCAGACCTACAACGATGTCATACCCAACTATCTTACTTATACTCCCCCAAAGGGCCTGGGTGTATCCGCCGGCTTGATGGCGCCATCTACCTATGCGTTCATGGCGGCTGCGCTGCTTACCGGCTGGGTTAATGTGACGTTCTTTAAGCATAATATTAAACCTCATCTGATCCTCGCCTTTTTGTTAGGCGGCCTGATGACGCTGTCTCTGCTGGCAAATGCAGTAACCTCCAGCAGTATGATGATCATAGTCGCTTTGTGCTTGACTACCTTCTTCTATGGGTTTGTTAATCCTCTGTCAATGGGCTACATTTCTGAAAAATATCCTCAGCATGTAACCGGTCGTCTTGGCGGCATAGCTCAGGGTCTTGGCATTGTCGGGGGTTTCTGCGGTCCTATGGTTACCGGAACAATTTTGGCGGCTACCGACTCCTACACGCTGCCGCTCATAGTTCTGGCAATTGTATGCTTTATTGGATTTATTGCCGCTTTTCTCAGCCCGATTTCGGCTGAGCATAAGAACTGATCAGCTTATTCTGGCAAGGCGTTGCTCACAAGGCATCGCTGCCAAGAGAGTTAAACAGCACTAATAGAAAAACCCGGCCAGTCATGGCCGGGTTTTTTTATTTAGTCGGGATGGGTGAAGATTTAAACTTTTCCAGTTGCCTTTGATAATAGCTGCTGTCGCCCCTTTCAAGTGATATGGCATCATTGGTGGTTTCAATCGCCTTTTCTTTAAAACCGTTTGCCCAGTAGGCCTCTGCCAGCGTATCCAGAAATGCAGGAGACCTC
>JBFYXR010000263.1:0-10331 GCA_041310455.1 Desulfobacteraceae bacterium
AGCTCCAGAGGAGCGGCATTTTAAAAAATGTTAATGCATATAGGATGTAAATTTTTAACATGCCGCTCCTCTGGAGCTATGAATATATCGCACCTATAGCGCTATTAATATGTCACTGCTCTGCAGCTCATTCGAGGTTGAATGGTCAATGTTCATCTTTACAGGATTTTCGTTCAAGTTTCTTCCTCGATCAAACTGGCCGTGACAGCAGCAAGCGGCTTGGCTGATCGCTGACTGCTGAAAGCTCCATCCATAAAAGCCCTATTTATGGATGGATACTACCTGAGATAGATCGGGTTGGTAAATATCCAGGGACGCCAGCCGAAAAGGAAGAGCCTGCGAAAAACCTCCACCCTGTAAACGCCTTTTCCTCTCACGGCAAAGACCGCCTCGGTCCCGCGGACGCGTTTTACGAGTTTTCCATCCTTGATGAGTCTTATCTCTCCCTTTGCAGGCGACTCCACTATGAGATTGCCGGGATAGAATGCGCCTTCCTCTCCCATATTCAGGTCAGAGCCGTCCTCTGAGATGTAATTGAACCTGAATCCCCTGGAAGGATATATATCGTCATTCGCGATGAACAGCCTCCCTTCCCTCATGGCATCAAATATGTCTTCCTTTGCAGCTAAAAAATCCTTAAATATCTTTTTCTTAAGAAAGATATGGATGTTTATGGCCCTGAAAAGCGATTCATAGGGAAGCGGTTTGAGTTTATAACGCCACCATTTGAACTCGGCGCCGTGAGCATCAGAGCCGCCGACGGCAACAACCCTCCTGTGCCTGCAGAGCTCATCATAGAATGACATCGTCTCAACGCTTGGGCCCAGGAGCATCTGGCTCCGGAATTTTATCAGGAACAGGGCATGAAAGATGGATTTAACCCTTTCCTTCCATCTTGAAGAAAAATTCCATATGCATATCCCTGTAAACCCTTGTACCGACAGATCATTCCATGTATAGGCCTTTGATTTTTCATGAAGCGGCATCCCCTTTTCAAAAGGGTGTGCAAGAAATCCGATGGCCCCCTGCCTGTTGACCTCATCGATGATCTCCTGAGGACTCAGGCCGTCGGAATTAATCATCAACCTGAGGTTAAATGCAAGATAATGATTATGTCTCCTTCCTATCTCGAGCCCTACCAGCAGCGGCATCCTGCCGAAAAAGCCCTCCTCCTCAAGATTAAGGGTTTTTGCCATGTAATCGTGGTCATTCAGACATATAAAATCAAGACCTGCGGAAAGAGCCTTCCCGGCAATCTCATCATAGGCCGCGGTTCCGTCCGAAAGGATGGAATGGATGTGTATATTCCCGATGGTTTCGTAATTAAACATGATCAATTCCTGTGAGCATAATAATTAAAATCTTTCGTATTCCTCAAGCGCCTTCATGCCCATTTTTATGGACCTGTGAACGGTGAACCAGATTAGTAGAAATATGGATAAAAATGCAAGAATAATCCATAGCCCCTGGAGAGCTGTAACCTTTACCCCTCTCATATTGGCCGTGAACAGGATGCGGACGGGTCCTGCCTCAAGAAGGATTATCGCGGCCATGAACAGTATGCTGGATATCATATACACGAGGCCTCCGAAACCGGTTGAGACCTGCGAGATGTTTTCATATTTAAACCTGGGATATACGGCCCCGAACCCTATGCCCATGGCAATAAGGCCGAATACGGCGAAAAACATCGTCACGGATGAAAGTATCATCATGAACAGGGAGACATGCAGAAAATAATTTGTAAGGATTATCAGCATCTCTCCCAGGATGAGCATGGGAATGACCGCGAGGATATATTTCCCCCATATTAATCTGCCCATGGTAAGGGGCGATGATTTCAGGATCCAGAATGCCCCTCCCTCTACGCTTATGGAGGGATAGACAAAACGCACAGACACCGCAGACAATACAAAACCTGCCAGGCCCATGTTGAGGAAGGCAAGGACATTCTGGAGAAACTCCAGCCTTATGGGGCTTTTTTCAAGAGGGAGCACGCTGAAATTATACACATAAACCACAACAAGCGCCCCTAAAAGAAGCAGCTGAGACCATTGTGTGTTGTCCCTGAAAAAGATCCTGATGTCCTTTTCGACAATAGATGCAAGGTCGCCTCCAAGCGGCTTCCTGGCCAGTTTTATAAACGCATCCAGTATGAAGCTGCCGGCCCTCCGGCCCTTTGCCTCCTGTGACTTGGAGAACCCCTTTAGATATATCCGGCCGGCCGCCCACAGGTTTATGACGGCCATCGCGGCAGCGGTGCTCCACAGCAGCGCAGTTTCAAAAAGGCGGCTGCCGTTGCCGGTTTCGCTCAGCTTTCCCCATAATATCTCCGTTGCCCAATGCGTGGGGATATAGGCCGAGTCAGTGCTTTTCAGGGCGCTCATGTACTGCATTGCCGTAAAAAAGGCATCGGGATCAACAAGCCTCTCGGGCCTTAAAAACCTCAGCAGTATATAAACCGCGATGACGATGAACATCGTCAGCAGCATAAGTATGTCTCTTGTCCTGTGTGCGGGAAATATATTCACCATTATCATTGTGATCAGGATGCCGATTGCCGAGGCGATGAATGCCAACGCCAGGCCTGTCTGGGCAAGGGCTATGTAAAAGCCCGGCCCGGGCCTGTAAACCCAGGCATAGGCGATCATTACGGGAAGGCCGAAGACTGCCGCCATCCAGGAGCTGTCTATGATGGTAAACACACACCTGCTTAAGAATACCTCCTCCAGCCGCGAGGGCGAAGAGTGACACAGCTCAAGGTCAGCGGACAGGTAAAGGTTTGAAAGGGCCGTCAGGATATTGCTGAAGACAAGAAGTGCAAAAAAAGTCAAAAGGACCATGGAAAGAAGGTGATGCGCAAGGAGGTCTCCTATAACCTCCACTGACTGAAAGTAAACAAGCATCCTGGCGGAAAGCACGAAAAGGACCGCCCAGAATGCAAGTGCCGTGGCACCTATGATAACAGCCTTCTTTCTGATATCCGAAGCCGCACTCAGGACTGAGTTTTTCAGACCCAGTGCCCTGGGACTAAGAAGAAGAAAGAGGTTTTTCATGTCTTATCCCTTTCCCCTCCGTCAGCTTCAGAAAGGCATTTTCCAGATTGCCGTCCACACCGGCGTCTTCCCTTAATTCATCAACCGTCCCCTGGGCAATGACTCTGCCTTCCTGTATGATGGCAATCTCATGGCATACCTCCTGCGCCGTTTCAAGGGAATGGGTTGACATGAATATGGTCCTGCCTTTTTCCGCCTGCCCCCTGAAGATATCCTTCACCAGCCTTGCCCCCCTGGGATCAAGGCCTACCATTGGCTCATCAACAATAAGGACCTTTGGGTCATGGACAAGGGCGCCGCACATGACCAGCCTCTGCTTCATTCCGTGGGAATAGCTTTCAATGAGCTCATTCCTCCAGTTGAAAAGATCAAAGATCTCCAGGAGCTCGATAAGCCTGTTGTTTGTTGAGCCGGAATCATCAAGCCCGTAAAGACCGGATAAAAACCGGAGAAACTCCATGCCCGTAAGCTTCTCATAGAGAAAGGGGCGGTCCGGTATGAAACCGCTGCAGCCCTTGACCCTCGATGGCTCTTTTTCCAGGTCCATCCCGTTGATAAATATCCTGCCCTGCGTGGGTCTGAGGATGCCGGCCATCATTTTTATTGTTGTTGTCTTGCCGGCGCCGTTCGGGCCCAGGAAGCCGAAAATTACCCCTTCCCTGACGGATATATTCAGATTGTCAACCGCCCTGAGACCCTTGTACAGTTTTGTCAGATTCTCAAGCCTAATGATGTCCAAATTCAAGCACCTCAATCTTAAGCCTGCCTATAAGGCCCATTATCTCCACCTGCTTATCAAGGTTCCCATAGACAAGGCATATGTGGCTGACATCCACGGGCATCTGGTTCAACGTGGCGTCCATGGAGATCCATCTGCCCAGGTATGCCTCTGTCCAGGCATGATAGTAAAACCTTCCGCGGTTATAGACAAGCCCTACTGCAAGTCTGGCAGGTATCCCTGACGCCCTCAGCAGGGCCGTCAGGAGCGTGGCATGCTCATTACAGTCGCCGACCCTGGTTTCAAGCACATCAAGGGCGCTGGGCACGCTCGCAACAGGCCTCTTGTCGATATTATCATATACCCATTTCAATAATTTCCTGGCCTTTAAAACAGGCGCCTTTTCATCTCCTGACACGGATTCAGCCTTCTCAATGATCTCATCGGCATCGCTCTCTATATTGAACTCAGGCATTAGATAGGACTCAAGGTCATGATCCCCGGCATTGCCGGATTCAACGGTCCGCAAAGTTGGAGTTTTTTCAAGCCTTATCACCATGACGCCGTTATCAAGGCTCTGCCTCTCTGTTTTGGCAGGTATTGTGTTAGGCGCTGTTCCATCGTCCAGGAGCAGTCTCAGCTTCAGATAGGAAAGGCTCTCCAGATCAGGAGGCAGTGACCTGTCGACGGGCACTGCGGCCATTTCATAGTAATCCTCGGTCCCTTCGATGCCCAGAGATGCATTTGCCGCACTGGACCTTATCATGACAAGGTCCATAATACCTTTTTCCTTGAGAACCGTGCCGCTCTCATCAACCCATAGCGTCATTGTGCTGCCCAGGACTTCCGCCTCGACCCTGAAGGCATTATATTCGATCCTGTTGATCTTCAATGATTCCCTTGCAGCAACCTTGAATGTCCCCTCCTTCTGGATCATGGTGGAGGGATCGAAAAAAGGTGCGCTGAAACTGTCTCCAACCTGAATCTTTCTGCTCCTGAAAAAATGCTCCATGCCGGCGCTGATCACCGGTGGCTCGGAGAGCATGATTTCCCGGACATTCTGATCTCCTCCGGAACCGGTCTTAACAAGCATCCTGTCTCCTTTAACCTCTCCTGAGATATTATATGTGACTATCCCTGAATTCATTTTGAAGACAAAATCCTTTATGATGAACCTGTCATCGGTATTGGTCTGCGTGATTGTATAAATGCCCTTGTCAAGGCCCATGAGATTAAGCCTGAGAAAGACCTCGTCCTGTATGAAGTAACCGCCCTTGAACGGCGTTATAAAACTTATGGAATATCCGACCTTTCGGTCCTTGAGAAAAATCTCCTTCCATTCCTTCTGACTGGAGTCGATGCCGCCGCTTTCACTAGTGTATGCCTCCCCGGATGCAGTGCTTCTAAATTCCTCCCTCTTGACAAGCAGGCCCATCATCACGAGCCAGAATGCCACAATAATGATCCCTGAGAGATGGAATATATGTCTCTTATTTATTGATTTCATTTCAGAAAAATGCTCCGGGAAGGCAAATAAAATAGGCGTACCGTAACAGTCATGGCTATGATGTCATATCAAAAACAGCATTGGTGAAAAACGCTTATTAAAGCGGGTATCCGATCTTTTCCAGCAGCCTGCGCGCATTTGACAATGCAACGGTGTATGAATTTGAAGGCAGCCCTGCCCCTTCAAGGACCTTGCGGGCAAACCCCTCGGTCATTATATCCTCCGGTGAATGCATGTCGGAATTGAGTATAAGGCCTGCGCCCGATTTCGCTGAGGCCTTGGCAACATGACCGTTTGTCAGGCTGTGGCCCGACCTGCCGGAGATCTCCAGCAGAATCCCTCTTTCCGCGGCGAGTTCCGCATCCTCATCAGAGATAAGCCCCGGATGCGCCAGTATATCGGCGCCGGCCTCAATGACTGCCCTGTTGGTGCCCGGAGCTACAGGCTCAACAATGCTCTCGCCGTGCACGACAACCAGCGACGCGCCAAGGTCCCTTGCCTTGAAGACAAGAGGCTCGATCAGTTCGGGCGGAACATGGGTCAGTTCAATGCCCGGGATGACCTTGACGGTCTGCGAATTGTTAAGAAAAGATGCAACCTTGACTATCCTGGGGATTACAAAGTCCAGGTTGGAGGAGTCCGCATGGTCCGTGATTGCCACCGCCGAGTATCTCAGGCTCTCGAATCTTCTGACAAGTTCGGAGGGTATCAATACGCCGTCGCTGAAAAAAGAATGGGTATGAAGATCTATCATCATAATGTTTCCTCACATCTTGTATTTTCCGAAATCTTCGGGATCAAGTTTCTCAAGGATCTCCTGCCATTTGCGTCCCTGTTCCGATTTATCCTCCGGTTCGGCCTTAAGGTCTATCTGCTTTGATTTTTCAATGACCTCCTCGGCCACAAATACAGGGGCGCCGACCCTGAGCGAAAGCGCAAGTGCGTCGCTGGGCCTGGCGTCTATCGTCATGTCCTTTCCGTTGTGGGACATGTAGATTAAGGCGTAATAGGTGTTGTTTTTCAGATCGCAGACCTCAATTTTTACGACCTTGACATCAACCATCTCAAGAATATTTTTAAGAAGATCATGGGTCATGGGCCTTGAAAACTCGATTCCCTCAAGCTCACTGGCAATTGCGGTTGCTTCGAGCAGGCCTATCCAGATGGGCAGGGTTTTTTCGCCGTCGATCTCCTTGAGAATAACAATGGGGCTGTTCGTGAGCGGATCAACTGTCAATCCTGATATGATCATTGCCCTCAACATTTTAACCTCCCTGGCTTTAATGCAATGTTTATGTGATACATTTTAACTATGCATGCCTTTTTGTCAACAGAACTTTCTTTTCATCAATCGTATGATCACATAATGCAGTCAATTCATCTTTGAAAAATAACTACTTCAGTTTTGTCTTAAACGGCAGGACATTGCCTTTGATGCCCGCGCCGGCATCTTTAACTGGGATTTTCCCTGTTTCTTTGTGTTCTGCCGCAGCCGGCATCCTCTTTACCTCCTGCATCATGACCGGATTTCCGTCCATTGTGAAGGTTGCGCCGTTTATATATTCCCCCTTCAAAATCCAGGTAATAACCTGCTGTGGTATTGAAAGCAATAAGAGGGTGATCCTGTACCAGCCTTTTTTAACGTCAGGTTCTATTGCCTCAATGCGCGCATAGATAGTCGGTTTGTCCTTAATATAAATAAGAACAATGTCTCCCTCACGGCTCATTATAAAGCACCTCTCAAATCCATTTTCCGGGTTCCAAAGGATTGCATCTTGTCGCTCGATTTTGTTAGAAATATTTAAAGGTCAAATCGTTTGATATGCATCAACAATAAAAATAATT
Organism: Desulfobacteraceae bacterium; assembly: GCA_041310455.1. GTDB lineage: Bacteria > Desulfobacterota > DSM-4660 > Desulfatiglandales > HGW-15 > JAFGIC01. The sequence continues at coordinate 7,127 of JBFYXR010000263.1, forward strand.
TTATACTATTTTGCTATTAATTTGAAGACAATTGCAAGTAATAACTGGAATTGATGATTTTTTGATATGGCCGGGGCTTTTTATTTATTTGTGCATCTCATCCATGCTTCGGCGGCATATTGCATCAGCCGCCTTTATTATCTCTGTTTTGATAATATCCATTTTATCATCATCGAGACTCTTCTTGAATCCGACAATGTATATTGCGGCAAGCGGTTGTTCTTCAAGATTAAGCGGGGCTGCCACAGCTCTTACACCTGACATGTATTCCTCAAAATCCATTGCATACCCGTTCTCCCTGACTTTTTCAATCTCCTTCATAAACAGAACAGGGTCTGTAATGGAATTATCGGTAGGTCTTGGAAGTCCCGTCCTGTTTATAGTCTCCTTGACCGTATCCTGATTCATGCATGCCATAATAGCCTTCCCCGGTGCTGCAGCAAAAAGTGACAGCGTCGTTCCGACCGGAGAGGTAATCTTCATATCATGGCTGCATTCGACAACATCCAATACAAGAATTCTTTCCTTGTCTGCATTGATGATACCCAGAAAGACGGTTTCTTGAACACTCGTCATGAGATTTTCCAATATTGGTCTGGCAACTTCCCTTAGATTAATCTGGGAATAGGCCTTTTTGCCCAGTTCAAAAAGTGTAATTCCCAGTTCGTATTTTCTGGTGGAGGCATCTTTCCGCACTGCTCCCACTTCTTCAAGCATAGCAATTATGCCGTGTACGGTGCTTTTTGCGATATCAAGCGCCTTTGCAATCTCATTAAGCCTTATGCCTCCCCTGGAAGAGGAAATGACTTTCAGGATGTCAAAGGCCTTCTTTACCGATGGGGCAAGATATTTATTATTCATGGTTCACCATATTGAACGTTTTTTACTAAAACTATATTACTTGGAATTAAATTGTCAACACTTTTCAGTTATGTCAAACATGATATATGTATTTGATAATATTATTTTTTCTTGACAATCAGATATCATATGATAGAATTTTTTGAAATTTTTTGTTGTTCATGATCATGAATTTATCCGGGCTGATTGGATCTTAAAACTTACAGGTTCTGTTGAATAGTGATCCACCAAGATAACCGGAAAGCACCTGTTCCTGCACCGATTTATTTTTGTTATTGAATAAAATCTTTATCTTGAATGATGTTGACAAGGAGAAAGCAGAATGGATCTTAGTTCCTTTATAGAGGGTGCACTGCTGAGAGTTGTCTTCATAATCTTTGGCGCAGCTGTTCTTGTAAGGATAATCTTTTTCATAAGTTCAATTATTAAAAGCCGAAAAGATAAAACCGGAGGCATATTTTATTTTCCTTCAATATTTGCCCGCTTTTTTGCCCCTTTTCATCGGGCATTTCTGAAGAGGCCGGTTTATGCCTCTCTTCGATATATCTTTCACATATGTTTATTCGTTGTGCCGCTATGGCTTGCCGGACATATTTCCATGTGGGAGGATTCAAGGCTGGAATGGTCATGGACTCCAATCCCTGATAACTGGGCTGACTGGATGACGCTTATGGTGCTTGCCCTTGTGGTATTTTTTATCATCAGACACTTTGCGACAAGGGATCTCAGGTCAAGGTCTTCGTTGAAAGACTATGTCATTATCTTTCTTGCTGCGTTTCCATTTTTGACCGGCTATGCATTAACACACGGCACGTTCGATTCGATCCCGTTCATAGCTGACAATATCTGGACAATACATATTTTCAGCGGCGAGATGATGCTGGTTGCCGCGGCATTCCTGCTTTGCAGGACGCGGATGGACGAACTGAAATGCACAGGCTGCGCCTCATGTGTATTAAGCTGCCCCACGGGAACCCTGGAATCCAGGGATGATGGCAAGCAGCGAATATTCGCTTACTCCCATTATCAATGCATATCCTGCGGATCATGCGTGAATACGTGCCCTGAAAACGCCGCCGAGCTGAGGCATGAGATAAATATAAGAAAATTTTTTAATATATTTGCAAAAGAAGATATCAGACAGGTAGAGCTTGAATCATGTAAGAGCTGCGGCAGGCTTTTTGTTCCGGAGCCGCTTATGGAAAAGATCCACAGGACCTTTTCCGATGATTACCTCAACCTCTGCCCTGACTGCAGAAAGGTTGATATAGGGGATCATATATTAAGATTTTCGCCAAGACACCATAAAACAAAACAGAGTATAAAAGTAGGCGCTGCTTAATTAATTGTTTTTTATAGAAAAGAAAGGAGTATAGCTATGGCTATCGAGACAGAAGGCAAATCACTTGCTGAAACCCTCAGGGATACAAGGACATACGGTAAATTCAGATGCCATAATCCGACATGCATGGAAAGGCTTGAGCCTAAAAAAGGCGACAAGACCATTAAATGTCCGACATGCGGCATGGAATTCCGCGTAGCATGGGTAAAGGATGGTTTTCCCAGGTGCCGGGGACCGGTATGGGATGTTAACAAAAAAATTGCTGAAGAGGCCTTTGCAAGAAAGATGAAAGAAAAAGAACAAAAGGCCAAGGAGGGGAAATAATATGCCTTTAAAAAGGAAAATTGCCTATATTGATCTTACAACCGGCAACATCGAGACAAAACCCATCCCCATGGAAATTCGTAAAAAATTTCTTGGCGGCAGGGGTCTTGATGCCTATCTACTTTACAATAACACTAAACAGGGATGCGACCCTTATGGTCCGGATAATGCCCTGATGGTTAGCGGCGGAATACTCACTGCGACATGCGCCTCCGCGACTGCAAGGACCCATGTCATGGCCAAGTCCCCGCTCACCGGACTTCTGGGCAGCTGCAATATGGGCGGATTCTTCGCACCTGAGATGGCCTGGGCCGGCTTTCATCACCTTGTAATTAAGGGAAAGGCCAAACACCCGGTATTCCTCTATATCCATAATGACGAAATCGAGATTCGGGATGCCCGTGATGTATGGGGCTTAAGCGTAACAGAGGCCCAATGGGCCCTCCGCGATAAGCTTGGCGATCAGGAGGTCAAGAGCATGGTCTGCGGCCCTGCCGGCGAGAACCTTGTTGCCTGGGCCAACGTCATGACAGGCATTAAAAACTCCGGCGGACGAACCGGGATGGGCGCCGTTATGGGCTCTAAAAACCTGAAGGCCGTTTCCTGCAGGGGCACAATGGACATCAAGATAGCCCACCCCGAGGAGGCCCTTGAATTCAACAAACGCTTTATTGAACA
>JBFYXR010000269.1:0-17441 GCA_041310455.1 Desulfobacteraceae bacterium
CAGAGGTTTTTGATTATTTAAGGATCACAGGCCAGTTTGCGCCGGCACTGAAGGCTGTGGTCGAGCGCAAGGTAACAGCCGAAGCCGCACGCAAGGGAGGGATTAAGGTGTCAACAAAGCAGCTTCAAAGCGCGGCAGATACCTTCAGGGCCATGAATGGTCTTGCGAAGGCATCTGACACCGAAAGATGGCTCAGACAAAACGGGTTGACAGTGGAAGCGCTGGAAGGATATCTTGAGACAAATATCCTGATAAATGCCTATAAAAGCAGGCTTGAAAGCAAGGGGGGCGCAACTAAATATATGAAGGCCCCGATCATTAAGCAATCCATCAGAGAATTGATTTACAAGGACTGGCTGGCCAATGAAATGAAATAAATCTATTTATCGGCGCCACAAATGATATCAGGCATATGTGGCGCCGGATTATAGGAACAGGGCACATGGAATGACAAAGATAAAAATTACCGATCTGGAGCCGATTCCCGCGGCAAAGGCAAAGCTTATTTTCGGAGAAATTCTACATGAGACCTCTGTTGAAGGCAAAAAGTACCTGGTAAACCGGCAGGGCAGGCCGGTCTCGGTTATTTTAAGCTACAGGGAATATCTGGAAATGCTGGAGAGGGCCGAGGGGAAAAAGTAATCTGACTGTCCTGACGTCCCCTTGTTTGGCTTGAATCCGGACTGGGCGCCTGCCCCTAAACAATATAGACCGCCAATATGTCTTTTGAGTGTTTGACCTATGCTCAAAATAAAAGCCATACCTCTTGAAAGGCATGTCATAATTCCCACCGCAGAGCTGAAAAGCTCAGTTCATGCAAATAAATACAACAAACCGGCCTTCAGGCCTAAGGATGTTATAGATGAACATGAATATCTCATCGGTACACCATATTTTAATCTGAACTTCAAAAAAGACACACGTCAGTTCATTCCTGTCGGCCAATACAGGACTGCCTTGCGGCTTTTTAAGAAAACACATGGCAGGTCATCCATGGTTGCCGGTTTAAAGCTGGAATATCGTTCGATTGTGAAGGCCCTGGTTCACATGAAGATTAAATTCAGGGTTGTAGATCTGGAAAGGGGCGACAGGGAAACAGGCCGCCGGCTGAGGGAGTATGGCTGCAGCAGCCTCCGGCTTCCCTATAAGCAGGTCGTACACTGGCAGATATTTCCACGTGATATGTGCGTCTATGTGAAGGATGCAAATATTATTCTGGTCCACAGTAAGCTGTTCAAGATCCCTTCGCCATTATTGAACGGCTGCAGGGTCTTTCATACAGGATGGGGGGAGGGGGGCAGGGTGCTACTCTCGGGAAATCACATGATCCTTGGGCTAAACCAGGAGGCAGGAAGGAGGGTCAGAGAATCTGAGGTCATCTCGATTCTCAGGGACAGGGGAATGAAGGTGGCCTTTGTCCCCTATGCCCTTTTTTATGGCCTCTCACCCAGAGGCGAGAGGAAATTCCTGTTTCACCATTCCCATATCGACCTGAGCGCATCTCTCTTTAAAGGAAAGGATGGCGGCTTTCACTTAATAATAGACCCTGCTTACAGGACCGGTCCTCTTTCGGATCCTTTGTCCGTGGAGAAATCCCTGGATCTTGTTAAACAAAATTGCGCTGAAATTGATGTTGAGGTACACGCGCCGCGAAAAAGCCTAACCATCCCCTTTTCAACCGCCATGGTCCAGTTTGAGAATGGAAAGGTCCTGGCAACATGCGGGGATGATGATGTTCTGTCCACGGTTGCTGATATAGCCGGATCAGAAAATATTAAGGTCGCTGATATCCCTATTGTTCAATATCCCCTGTTTGGCGGCGCCGGTCTCCACTGCCTGATCACAGAAAATCCTTTGCCACTTCTTTCGCCTGTAGAATGATTAAATCAAATCCTGATTAAATTCATTTCCATTTCGTATGGCTTTCTGCGACTCGACCGCAGGTTCCACATATGCTTTTTCATTATGAAAAAAACTGTTTGACATCAATAAATTTAAATGGTTTAATATAATCAAATTGATCAATTTAACCCATCATGATCAGATTAGCTTTTTAAGCGCCAAACAAGGAGGTGACTTATTATGGCTAGAATCCAGATAAAAGACCTGCCCAAAGACATGAAGATCAGCAAGGATATCATGAAGCAAATCCGTGGCGGCGCAGTTAAACGAATAGGCAATGTAGCCCGGATTGTCAGCCCGGATATGTTTACCCGCGAAGAAGGAGGAGGGGGCAATAGCCTGCTACGGTTTAATATTAAATAGATTATTTAACTAACCGGATGTGTTAACGATAATTTACAGCACAGAAAAGGGAGGTGCCAACCTATGGCAAGGATAAAGATAAATGATCTGCCGGAGAATCGTGCAATAAGCAAAAGAGAGATGAAAATACTACAAGGAGGCGCTTATTCCGCCGTATGCATGCTTCCGGGGATGTCTATTCCAGTTCCATATCCAAGTGCAGGCAGTCATGGTGATGAAGGAAGCAGTTCAGTAAATTACAATAGCAGCGATCCGGCAATTCCAGGGGATACGCAGAGCAGTTCGGGAGATGAGGCAGGGACAGGCGGAGGGGGTTTAACCTCCGGCACCAGTATTCCCCAAAAATAGCATACCAGATTTAGAAATTAAGGCCACACCTTCAGCCTGAGATTTTATTTTATAAAAGGAGGTGAAATGTATGGCAAAGATAAAGATTATGGATCTTCCAAAAGATCAGAAAATCAGCAAAGAGGAGATGAAAAACATCATGGGCGGGACGTTTTATGATCAAGCTAAAAAGGCATGGAACAAAGGCATTGATGATGCTTTAGATCCGGAAGATTTTGAACAGTATGATTTAGAAACGCTTTTGAAATAGTATGATTGCTGTTTTTTAGGCTGATTCAAGGGTGTCGTAACGTTATTTGGATCATTCAATGACTGTAACATTAAAAAAGGAGGTATTAAACTATGGCAAAGATAAAAATCAGGGATCTGCCCAAGGATTATAAAATCACTGAAGACGAAATGAAGCGCATCAGGGGAGGAGTGGCGTATGTTAAAATCGGTGATATAAAAGGGGAAGCAACGGACCAGGATCATAAAGATTGGATTATAATTGAATCTATGAACAGTCCAATAACCCGTTGATTCCAAAATAAATTTTAAAAAGATTAAAGGGGAGTGCCCCTTTTAAGGTAGTGTTGATTTGACGACCTGTACTTTTTCCAACGGGGGCAACCCTAGTCTCTCCGGGAGATTCCGGAGGACTGGGGACCTGCTTTGGCAGGGTGAAAAGCATTGAGCAAAGGCACAGCTTCAGGTGCAGAAATCCCGCTTTGGGAATAATCTGTTCAGCCTGGAAATCAATGTAATTGATTCTTGGGCTATTGTTTGAAATTAAATATATGGTTTAGCCATATTTGATCGTATATTTTTTCCATGTTCCTGGCAAAATTGGAGCAGTCGTTAATTATACTTTTACGAAGATTTTCCCGCATATTCATACGAAGCTCGCGGAGTTTTTTGGAATAATTCGATCGGGTGGCGAAAACAACCGCCTTTTCAATATAGTCCGCCATATCAGCGGCAATGCATTCATCCATTCGGGCGGCTTTCAGTATGGAAGTGCTGGTCCGGGAAACCCATCTGTTGCCGGGGAAGGCGATGACGGGGACTCCCTGCCACAGTGCCTCTGATGTTGTTGTTCCTCCATTATAGGGGAAAGTATCGAGTGCAATGTCAACATGCATATACGCCTCCAGGAAATCATAGTGCTTTGAGGGGCCCGAAAATATCAGACGGTCAGGAGATATTTTCCTCAGGAGAAACTTCTGCAACAGATAGTTTTGATTGGCAAACGAACTCAGTTGAGCATTCTTGATAAGGAGCCGGCTTGAAGGAACGCGGTGAAGTATCTGTGACCAGGCATCCACCACTCCATCGATTATTTTATACAAAGGTGCGAGGGAGCCGAATGTGATGTACCCGTTTGAAATACAGGGGGGCTCTGTTACCGGAGGAACCGGATAACCGACAGTGAAGGTCAGATATGAGCCATCAACCTTGAATATTTTCTCAACATAATGCACTTCCTCGCTCCGGCTGACAACATACTCATCGGCAATAAGATAATCAAAACAGTCGAGCCCGGAGGTTCCGAACATGTTAAACCATCCGAGTATCAGCGGTGCAGGTTTGTACAGGTATAACGGTAGACGATTGACGGCACTGTAGCCGTTGAGATCAACAAGGATATCTATCCGCCTCCGCAATATTATGTCCGCAGCTTCTTTGAGAGGACAATTGTAGATGGTGATTATTGTATCCGAGGGATGTCCCTGATATCCTATAAATTGAGATTCGGGAACATCTGCGAAGAGATAAATCTCGTAACGGGAACGATCATGATTGTTGATGAGCCCCCAAACCGGCTTCATCCAGTTTTCTTTGTTAAAAAATGATGAAACATAACCGATCCGGAGTTTGCGATCTGTTCTTGGATGGCTTTTGTGTTTCCTGGGATACGGCTTTATCTTTTCCGTGATAAAATGTCCCCATGCCTTTCTAATGTGGAGAATTTCCGTGTCCCCGGCACGAGGATGGCCGGGAATAATGGCAGCAAGGGCTGAAAGACTCAATCCACTGACATCGAAAAGGGCCGTCCGCCATAAAAGGTTCACCGCTGACTCGATGTCTCCTAGTGTAAAGAGCGCCTTTCCAAGATTATGGAGTGAGGGAAGATGGTTTGGAATAATAGTAAGAATATTCTTGAATATCTCAGCGGCTTCACAGTATTGATCATTCGAAAGTTTTTTTAACGCCGTGAAAAACGCACTTTGGAGATTGGGGCTCTCCAGATTATTCCGTGGCAAGCATGCCGCCCTATTAAATCTGACTGAATAAAGGGAAGGAAAAACTGAAAATGAATTTTCATTTAAATCTTCGATGGTTATTCTAGCCATGGTTATGGGGCCATTAAAAAATATTACTTATAGACTGCAATTTTAATATTCTATCATAAGTGCGGCAAGAATTATTTGTAAAATGCGTTTTCATCCCGCATACCAGGCATAGATTTTTAAAAACTGAATATCTAGAAGCTTTTAAATATAAGATGCAGTATCAAATGAAAAAAATAATGATTTTATCCCTGATTAACATCTAAATTTGAGGCTTAGCGATAGTGCCGTCACAAAAAATCATAGACTGGCTTCCTGATTTTTATAAGAGGTTTCTTCCCCGTTTTTTTGAAAATGAAAGTCCGGAAGAGACTGCCAGCTCCTGTTCAGACTGTTCCATGATGAATTCTGATCCCTCGATGCCTGAAATCGTGAGCTTTTCTCCCAGCATAAAGTGCTGCACGCACTACCCCAACCTTCCCAACTATATGGTCGGAGCATTGCTTTCTGATAGGAATCCGGCGCTTAATGAAGGCCGGTTGCGCATCAGGGGCCTCATAAATAAAGGGGTCGCAGTCATGCCCCACGGCATAATGATGCCTGAGAAGTATCAGCTTCTCTTGAAGTCCTCTACTGACTCCTTCGGCAGAGCCTCCTCTATAATCTGTCCGTATTTTGATTCTGAAAGGGGTACGTGCACATTATGGCCGTTTCATGGCGCCGTTTGCAACACATGGTTCTGCAAGTACAGCTCTGGTGAAGATGGTCGCCTTTTCTGGATCTCCCTAAGAAATTATCTTCTCCATGTTGAAAAAGTTCTGGAGCTATATACCCTTCAGAAAACCGGATTTGATGCCTCTCAAATCATTATTCAGCAGAAAGGGGTCCGCCCGCTTTCTGCATTTGAGATAGACGGGAAAAAGCCGGATCAAAAGACATATGAGCGTATCTGGGGGAAATGGGCCGGCAGGGAAGAGGAATTTTACAAGGAGACATACAGTATCGTGAAAGGGCTAAACAGGCGACAAGTTAAAAATCTTTCAGGAATTATCGGAGAAGTTCTGCTTCAAGATGTCATGAAAAAACGGCAAAAAATTGTAAAGCCGAAACTGCCCGCCGTTTTGAAAAGGAACCCGCGTCTGGTCGTTGAAAAAACTACAGGCGATGAATACATTTTAATATCCTATTCCGAATTTGACCCCATTGGAATATCCGGAAGAATCTACAAAATTATTGACTTCTTTGATGGCAAAAAGACAAACAAGGAGGTCTGCAGGGAAATCCTGAAAATAACAAAAGCAGAACCTTCTTATGAACTGATACTCTCACTGTATCAAATTAGAGTACTTATAGAAAATAGCCCTGTTTAAACTACCAGTATAATAACGCTATTACATAATTATGCAGGAGGTAATTATGGCACGAATCAAGATTGAAGACATTCCTGAAGACAGGAAATTAGGCAAGGATGTGATGAAAAAGATCCGCGGGGGTTTAATGATAAACAATGAGACGACCCTGCCGGAAGATGACCTGACAATTGATTATGAGCTTGACACTGATGGCGTGGTAGCTAAAAGACCAGGGCGAGTAAAATAGCTTTCAAATAGAGCGATTGTATTTTTTGTCCGTGGAAGGCACCCAAGCCGCTTAGGGACAGGTCCGAAGGCTGACCGAGAAGAAAGCCCTCCAGTATGTGCACTCCGGGAAAGGGTATCTGCTCAAAGAGGTAGGGAGGTGTGACGTTAAGCAGGATATCATCCGACATGGTCTCTCCCGCGGCTATTTCATCTGCCTGCTCTCTGCCGCAATAAGAGCGCTCTTTGCATTGAGGAGGCTTTTATACTTTTTCCTAATCCTGTTGAGGTCTCCTCCCAGAACTGCCTTTAGAAGATCTCCTTCAATTTCGGCAACCTCCAGGCGCTCATAATATTCCATGGACTCCTTGAGGTGCGCCAGGACAATCATGCCGGTCAGGATCGGGTGGTTGTTTGTTACATTGGCATCCTGGAATCGGGTTCCGTGCTCCAGCTCGACCTCAAGCACCTGATGGAAAATCGCCGGCGTAATAGGCATTGTCTTGAGATTGACCTAGGCAAGAATCTTTTCTGCCTACTCAAGGGGCACCTTTGCCTATGAAACAGATGACCAGTCTCTGATGCCCAGTTCCGAGCATATCCTTTGAACTTCTTCAATGGTTATATACTGTGGGATGTTGATGGATTTGCTTCCTTTGTTCAAGGTTTGTCAGTTAAGGTTCAGTTGCTTTTTGATTATCTCCGCAATCATGCGTTCGGATTTTTACATCTCCCCCTGTTCTTTCCCTGTTAAATGACACGGCAAAGGGGCTCAGTGTCTAAGCCCCTTTTATAACCGATATATTCATGGGAATTATAACATGTCTGATGCAGTTTGCGGGAGTCTGTTTAAAGAGATTCATCAAATTTTTTAAACTCATCAGCATATTAGAAAAGGTGTAATTTTATGTTCAGGTCCTCACCTCAAGGGCGATCTTTTTTGCCTTTAGCGTTGCTTTATTTGCGATCAGTTCCCTGCCTGCTATCTTATCGAGCACATATATCAGGTTGTTGCCGCTGTCGGCATATTTCTGTCCGTAGGAGATCGGCACTTCAGGGGTTGCGTCCCCCAGGAGGGACCGTGTAACGGATTCAATCTTCCTTTCGCCGTTTGCCAGAAGAACTACGTTTCTTGCATGATAAACAAGCTCCGCCCCCATGGATATGGCATAATTTGGGCAGTCCTTTACAGAGGGGAAATGACCGTCTATTACTGAATTCTTGATGGTGTTTGCATCAAGCTTGACAAGCATAACCGAGCTTCCCTTGAAGGGTATGCCTGACTCGTGGAAGGCCACATGACCGCGTCCCCCGACGCCGATTACCTGGAGGTCTATGCCGCCAAACTTTTTAATCTTCCTGGTATAGCCGTCAAGTATCTCCTTTTTTATCCACGCAAGATACTTTGACCGGGCCTTTTGTTTAATTGCAATAGACTTTCCGGCGTCTGTGCCCTTATATTCCCAATCCCCGGGATATTTTTTCAGTTCACTTATTAATGTCTTCTGATCAATCAGCGATCCAAAGGGCACATTTGTTTCAATGAATTTCTTTTTCAGAAGGCTGAAAAATTCCTGGATCATGAAATAGCAGTAGCTTTCAGGGTGCACAACACGCTGCTGGACGTTTTCGCCGGGAAGGCCTACATACTCATCAAGATTAAAGCTCCTGATGCGGCTGCTGTCGAACTCACCGTTATTCGCCGCCTGTGCCAGATGCTTATACATCCCGGTCGGTGAATTTCCCGTGGCGAGGCCCAGGACAATTTCCTTTTTTGTTTTGTATGTCTCGATGAGTTTTTTCTTTACTATCTCTGCTGCAACCCTGCTCATGTGTTCGAAGTCATTTGTTATATATACCTTGATAGACATCTATTATCTCCTTTGATAATTAATCGATAATGTCAAACGCCATTGTTTGACGGAAGATTTAACTCACCTTCGATTCTTTCGTCTTTCAAGCCCGCTATACTTCTAACCTTCTAAACCTCTGATCTTCTGCCTTCTTAGCCCAGGACTTTTTTTACAAGGTCGGCAATCTCCTTGCAGTACTTTTCCGTCACTGATTCGGAAGGCCCCTCAACCATAACCCTGCACATATTCTGGGTTCCGGAATATCTTACAAGAACCCGGCCCTCTTCACCCAGTTCCTCCTCAATCCTCTCTATAACCTTCATAACCTCGGGCACCGTTTTTATGTCAGGCTTGCTCTTCACATCAACATTGATCAGTTTCTGGGGATAAATATCCATCAGCCTGGCCAGTTCCGATAACGGTTTGCCTGTCTTGACCATGGCGGCAAGGAGCTGAAGGGCAGTGAGGATGCCGTCTCCGGTAGTATGGTGATCAAGAAATATCATATGGCCCGATTCTTCACCTCCGATCACGCCGCCCAATTTCTGCATGTCCTCCAGGACATAACGGTCTCCCACCTTGGATGCATGGTGCTTGAAGCCATATTTCTTGCAGGCAACCCTTAATCCCAGGTTGCTCATTACCGTGCTTACAAGGAGGTCGTTCTTCAATTTTCCCTCTTCCTTGAGGATCTTCGAGCATATCAGGAGGATCTGATCTCCGGTTATCTCCTGGCCTTTTTCATCGACGGCTATCAGGCGGTCGCCGTCGCCGTCAAAGGCAAGCCCGATCGCCGCGCCGTTTTCAACGACCTTTTTCCTCAGGTCGCCGGTATGCTGTGAGCCGCATTTATCATTGATGTTGATGCCGTTCGGGGTGTTGTGAATGACCTCTACGTCGGCGCCCAGTTCCCAGAAGGTCTCCGGGGCCACTCTATAGGTAGCTCCATTGGCGGTATCCAGGACAATCTTCATCCCTTCAATGGATAGGTCCCTGGGGAATGTATTCTTTAAAAAGACGATGTAACGGCCATGAACGTCTTCCAGCCGGAAGGCCTGCCCCATATCCTTGACAGGCGGCACCAGGCCGTGAAGCGTATTGCTCAGCATCAGGTCCTCAATAGCCTCCTCCTGTTCGTCAGAGAGCTTGAAACCGCTGCCGGAGAAAATCTTTATGCCGTTGTCCTGATAGGGGTTATGTGAAGCGGAGATGACGATCCCTGCATCGGCGCGCATGCTCTGGGCAATAAAAGCGATTCCCGGCGTGGGCAATACTCCCAGCAGATAGGGTGTGCCGCCCATTGAGGTTATGCCTGATTCCAGGGAGCTCTCGAGCATATAGCCCGATATGCGGGTATCCTTCCCGATCACTATACGCGGTCGGGCTCGTTCTTTTTTCAGGATATAAACAACCGCCTGCCCTATTGCAAAGGCGATTTCTGCGTTCATCGGATACCGGTTTGCTTCACCCCGGACGCCATCAGTGCCGAATAATTTGCCCATAAAATTCCTCCATGTTTAATAGATGTTAATTATTATTTACAGAACAGTCTGAATGACGGAATGATCTCTTTTGTCTTTTCGCAATAGGCATCAACGATACTTTGAAGCCATATTGTCCCCTTTTCGGAGACATGGGCCGGGAGGCCCTGTATTACGGTTATATAGCCGGCGCCGCCTTCCCCCCTTGCCTTATCTGAAGCAGAAAGAAAATCATCCCGGTATTTCTCAACGGTGCTGCCCTTTACAGCCGCCGCGAACAATGCCTCTACCTCCGCAAACCTTTCAGAGAACTCGTTTCTTCCTGATGTTTCCGGTTTTATTTTCTCATCATCTTTGGGAGATGCCTTCGCCTTTTCGGCCAGTACCTGCAGACGTTTAATCCGTTCTTTTTTTGCCAGACCGAGTTTATCAAGCAGCCCGGAAAAAATAAGCCGGCCGAATTCCTGTGAATCAAAAAACGGACGCCTCACGTGAATGTACCAATCCTCAAGGGCCATCAGATTTGCAATAAAGATAATATTATTCTCAACTATGCGGCGGATGCCCGGGTAGGCCCTGGGCCTGTAATTGATTGTCTTTCCGGGGTGTGTCTTGCCCACGATCAGCCTGTTGTCTTCAATGACATCGTTTCGAAGCACCGAGTTGGCGGCAACCACGTTGCCGTATCCCATACGCAGGGGGCCGACCAGGCCGCCCTGGCCGCCGAGAAAAATTGCCGGCTGATTCAGCATGACGCCCCGCGGCACATCGCCGAGAAGTGACGCCGTGGTCTTGTCCCCGTCCGGAGTAAAGTTAAAATGGATGTAGGAACTTCCCACCTCGCTGTGGTCCTTGCGGCTGGTCCCGCCGGCCATCAGGCAATCACAGAAGTTGATCAGACTGCCGAGGGTCACAAAGGGGAAAAGGATGGTCTGTTTTATGCCGACACAGTGGGCGCCATTGGCCTCCTCTTCGAGGATGCAGCCTTCCCGCACCTGTGCCCCTGAGCCCATATTTGCCTTTTCCAGGAAGACGGACTTATTGAAATACCCGCCCTTCAACTCAACCCTGGGCCCTAACTGGCAGTTATCTATCGTGACCGGCCCTTCATAACCGAGCTGGGACCCGGCTGATATGACTGTTTCCTTGCCGTAGATCCTGCACCCGGGATAAATCCTGACGCCCTTTCCGGATATCTGATCAATATTTACTTCATCGCCCAGATCAATGGTAAGGGGATTGGAAATATCGACACCCCTATTAATCAACTGAACAACCCTGTTGTAAGACCGCGATTGAGTATCCATAGTTACCTCCATTGAAAGGGCATAATATATTAATTTAATTACATTTCAAGATAATATTACAAACGGTTAATAAAAAAAGGCCTCTGGAAATCTTTGTCGGCGTCTATACGGCAATTGCGATCAAATATTTAAAGGAGGCATAATCTAATCGGCAAAATTCATTATGGGATTTTACCTTGACACACAAAACTGATCTCCATATAGTCCTGCCATATAAAGCAGGTCTTTTTCATCTCAGCTTGTCAATCCTTGAGTCCGCTGTCCTTTGAAGGGCTCTTTTAAGGAGGAGGGCTATATCCCTTATGAGTGCGCCACAGATAGGCCAATTCGTTGACCAACTCCTGGATACCGTTATCAACCGGACCATTCCTGCAGGCCCCTATCAAAGTTTGATATCAAACCTCGCCCGTCAGGTCCATGACTTTGAATGCCGCGCCATAAGGGTTGTGATCTTCGGCGGCGGCACAGGACTTTCTACAGTCATTGGCGGGAACTCCCGGCTTGAGGATTGGCCTCAGAATCCATTTGTCGGTTTGAAACAGGAATTTTCACATATGGATGTAGTTGTGTGTACGACCGATGATGGAGGATCGACAGGTCTGCTGCTGCAGCAGCTGCCGATGATAGGGATCGGCGACTTTCGTAAAATTCTCCTTTCCATGATCCTGCTGGAAAATCTTCAGGCGACATATGGCCTTGATGATTTCATGGCGCACCGATTTATCCGCATCATTCATTCCATCTTTAACTACCGATTTCAGGAAGGATCCAGGGTGTTTCGATATCTGGCCAACCCTCTGTTGCTTCTACCCAGGGATCTGCGAAAATACTGTCCGGAGCCTCTTGCAAGTCTTTTGACATCCCTGGGGGGATATATCTCCCCGGGCGGGGAGGGGCCGGTCATAGCGCCGGGGGGACACTCCCTGGGCAACCTGATGCTCACGGCAGCCATATTCAGGGCTGCAGGAGAAACGGGAAACAGCCCGCCGGGCCTTGATGCAATTAAAGAAGGAATTGATACCATCTCCCGCGCCATAGGGGCGACCCCGGGGAGATTGCATCCTGCTACAACCACCCCCGGCCAGCTGGTGTTGAGGTACAGCAACGGCGTAGCGGTCAGGGGACAATCGAAATCGGCGGTCACCAGGCGTCACCTGCCGATCGACCGTGTATCCATGGAATGTTATGAGATGCCCCGGGTGAGTGAATCCGTCTGCAATAATATCCGTGAGGCGGACCTCATACTTTTTGCGCCCGGCAGTCTCTATACCAGCATCATGCCGATCCTGCAGATAGCCCCGATCGTTCAGGCCGTCCGGGAGAACCATAAGGCACTGAAGATCCTGGGCGCCAATTTCTGGGTGCAGGCCGGGGAGACCGACATCTCGCGGCGCAGATGGAACCGCGGCCTCTACGTGTCCGAGATTGTGGAGGCCTACAGCCATAATGTTGCGGGCGGTTCCGAGGGCCTGTTCGATGTGGTGTTAAGCGCCAACCTGGAACACATAACCGGAGATGTGCTCCGCAACTATGCCCTGGAAGGCAAAAGTCCCATCTATCTTGATCGGAGCCGCGTGGAAGGCCTTGGGGTGCTCCCGGTGGAGGCAACCATATATTCCCCGGAGCAACTGAATGCCGCCGGTGTGATCCATCATGATCCACAGAAGTTCGCCCTGGCGGTACGCGCGCTCCTTGTCGCGCACCAGCGATGGAATCTTAAACGAGGGCCGGCATCAGGGCAGGCCTTCGGCGTGCAAACCCCGGACAGTGCCGGCGCAAAGGATCTCCCTCTGTCTTCCTACTACAGGGCCTCCGGCGCCATGCTTGAAGAAAAGCGTTTTTTTCCGAAAGGCCTTAAAAATACAATGCATGAGATCATATGGGAAAACCGTGACATCCGCATCGAGCACCTGAAGTTTTTCCGGGGGGCGCGGATCATCCCCGCTGCCAGGTGGACAAGGAGCAAGGAATGGGACAATGTCCTGGGATACTATGACCCGGAGGACGGCATGATTAAGATCCACGAGCAGGCAGGCAGGGATCCGGGACCGCTCCGGGACAATCTCCTCACCGCGTTAGGCGAATCACTGCTCGGGAGGTATCTTGAGAGCAAACGCTGGTTGGATGCGGAGACGGAAGATTACTGGGGCTCCCGGCGTTATGAGATCAGGCTGCGGCCCACGGCAGACCGCGACTGCTTTCTCGACGATGGAGAACTCAGGGCTTATCTCAGGCTTGCCCGCATGGTGCAGAGCCCGAACGATCCGAGCATATTGGGCGTCACGCTGAATGACCGTGAAGGATTTCTTCCCCCCGGCCTGCTTTTCGGCCTCCTGTATGCCTGGTACCTGAACAATGCATATGGGGAGATCATGGAATATGAAATGTCGCTGCTTCGCTGGTCGCCCGGTAAGCTTATCCCCTATCAGCTGGAAGAATATACACGCAAACAGGCCCTTATAAGGTTTTTCCGTAATGTCGTATTCCGGCATGGGGGTTAAAAGCCCGGTTTCAGACCACCGTGGATATGTAAAAAATCGCGGGCATCGGGTCATGCGGCCGCGCTGAAGACTGCAGGCGGCGCCTGCGGCAAAGGAGGATTGTAATGAAAAATATGAGGGTGATTCTTATAAGCGGTCTTTCCGGGTCCGGCAAAACCACTGCGATAAAAGCGCTGGAGGATGCGGGCTTTTACTGTGTCGACAATCTTCCCATGCCCCTCCTGCCCAAATTTATAGAACTATGCGAGCAGTCAGGGGGAAAGATCTCCAAGGTTGCCGTGGTAAAGGATATACGGGGAGAAGCATCCTATCCTGTCACCCAGCAGGGCCTGAATCCCGCCAATGGCGGAAAACTTGCGGTGGATATCGAGAGCGCAGGAGGGGATACGGGTTTTATAAGAGATTCCCGGAGGATCATTCAGGATTTAAAGAGGGAAGGATACAGGATTGAAATTCTTTTCCTGGAGGCCTCCGATACTATTCTGATGAGGCGATTCAGCGAGACCCGCCGTGAGCACCCTCTGGCGGTGGGCGGGTCTATCCGGGACGGGCTGCAACTGGAGCGAAAACGGCTTCAATTTATAAGGGACATGGCCAATCAGGTAATTGACACATCAACATTAAGCGTCCATCAACTTAAAGAAAAGGTCCAGCAGTACGCCCAGGTGGGGAAGAGTTCAGGCCAGATGACGGTTGTTCTCCTCTCTTTTGGCTACAGCTTTGGGATTCCATTTGAAGCGGATCTGCTAATGGATGTCCGTTTTTTACCCAATCCTTATTTTATTGAAGAACTGAGAGGATTCAAAGGGGATCATCCAAGGATTTCAGAATATGTACTGCAATGGAAGGAGACAAAAGAATTTTTGCGGCACATTGAAAGTCTGATCAGATTTCTTCTTCCCCTCTACCAGAAAGAGATGAAGACTCATCTGACCATTGCGGTAGGATGTACCGGCGGGAGGCATCGTTCAGTAGTCATTATAAACCAGCTGGCAGATATGCTGCGCAATGAGCTGTCTGAGAGGGAGATATTTCTATCCGTACAACACCGGGATATGGATAAAGAGTGATTCTTTTGACTTGACCGGATATGGATTCTTCCCTATATTATGGACTCTTTTAAGGCCGTTGCCGCTTAATGCCGCATTTCCGAAAAAAGTGCCGTTTTTTTTCGGATTAATGCCTTTATATATTCATTTTCATTTACAACTATGTTTAAAATTATGAGAAGGAGATTAAATCTTAATAATCATTTAGAGGAGGATTTATGGGAAAAGTCGGAATTATTGGAGTAGGCCAGAGCGCCTTTGTTCGTGGATATCCGGGTTCCATCAGAGAGCTGGCCTTTGAAGGCTTCAGGGAGGCCATGAAGGATGCCGGTATAGCCACAAAGGACATCGGGGCTTCGGTTATCTGTTCATCCCCTGAATATGACAAACAGCGATCCCCTGCCGGGGTCCTTGCAGAATACCTGGGGCTAACGCCCCAGCCGACGTTTTATGTGGAAACCCTTTGCTCATCAAGCAGCACTGGTGTTAAGCTGGCCTATTCGCTGGTAAAATCGGGTCTTCATGATGTAGTTGCGGTAGTGGGTTTTCAGAAGATGTCGGAGATCTCCTCTGCCGAGTCGCAGGAGAGGATGGGACGAGGCGCTGACATCCAGTGGGAAAGCCCCTTCGGCACCATGATGCCCGCCTATTACGCCCTGCATGCCAGGGGGCACTTTGCCAAATACGGGACAACATCCGATGACCTTGCCCTCATAAGGGTAAAGGCGGCCACATACGGCCAGATAAATGAAAAGGCGGTTTATCGGAAACCTGTCACCTTTGACATGTTTTCAGACCCCGAGAATCCCATGTCAGGGCCAGTTGCGAGCCCCCTGAGGGTGGGCGACTGCTGCGCCAACGCGGACGGCAGCTCCTGCGTTATCATAGCCAATGAGGAAAAGTGCAAGGCATTCTCAAAGAAGCCTGTCTGGATACTCGGCATTGGGGCCGCCTCCACGGCAGTCAACATGGCCGGAAGGGATATCTTTTCAGGATTGACCGTGGGCATGCAGGCGGGAGAGCAGGCATACAAGATGGCAGGCGTCACGCCCAAAGACATCGATGTGGCGGAAGTCCATGACTGCTTCACAATCGCCGAGATGATGGCCTATGAAAACCTTGGATTTGCCAAACCCGGCGAGGGCAAGGACCTGATAAGGAGCAAGGAGACCTATAAGGAAGGGAGCATCCCGGTCAATGTGGACGGGGGCCTTCTGTCAAAGGGGCATCCCATCGGCGCTACAGGCGGGTCACAGATCAGGACCATAGTCCTTCAGCTGAGGGGCGAGGCAGGCCCGATGCAGGTCAAGGACCCCGAGATCGGTCTTGTCCACAACATCGGCGGTGTAGGCCTTTACGGCAACGTAACTATTCTGGGGAGGTAATGAAAATGGCTAAGAAAGAAAAAGAGATAGACGTAAGATTCAGCAAGTTCGGGACAGTAAGTTTTACCTCCACCACCAAGGTCAATGATTTTATGGACAGGCTTGAACAGGGAAAGGTATCAGGCAACAGATGCAAGGACTGCGGCAAGGTCTATTTCCCTCCAAGGGCCGATTGTCATAACTGCCTGGGCAACAACATGGAGTGGTTTGACGTTACCGGCAAGGGAAGGCTCGTGACATTCAGCAAGCTTGAATATGCCCCTGTGGGATTTGAAAATGACATACCCTACAGCATCGCTCTTCTTGATTTCGGGGATTACAAGGTCTTCGGAAGACTGGCAGGCGATATCCCGGAAAACGAGATAAAGGTAGGCATGGAAATGAAGGTAGTACGAAACGAGCTGCCCAATGGCCAGCTCAATTATGTGTTTCAGAAGGCTTAAATATTTAAATACTGAACCCGGCTAGTCCGGAGCTGTGCAAATAACAACCAAGAGACCCCACCTAAATCCTCCCCTAAAAGGGGAGGGGGGATTTGATGTCGACAACCCTCCAGCAGCTTGTTTGAAAGCAAATACGCTCCTCCCCCTCTCAGGGGGAGGTCGGGAGGGGGTCTAACAGCAACGATTAAGGAATGTATTTTATGAGGCCTGTTCGGAGAACGGGCCTCAGTTATTTTAGCTTCCCCCCAGGCAAATAGAAACGTATAATTAATATTGAAATGGACATTGTAAACGAACATCCCGGATGGATCGAAGTATCCGTCAATATCCATCCCGTCGCCCACGAGGCCCTGAGCTCCTTTCTTTTTGATATTGGATGCGAGGGCGTTGTGTCGGAGTCCTTCAAAGATCCAACCCTTCGGGCATACCTGCAATTCCGTGAGGATATTGAAGAGGCAAGAAACAGGATAGAATTATTTCTGCATGACCTGAGAGAGATTTTCCCGGAAATAAGTGATTATTCCCTGAAACTGGAAAGGCTTGAACAGCAGGACTGGGACACGGGCTGGCGAAGATTTTTTAAACCGGACCGCATATCTGAAAATCTTCTGATACTGCCTGTCTGGGAGGACATGCCTTCAACAACCGGTCACGTCATCAGGATAGATCCCGGCCCTGCCTTCGGGACAGGGCATCACCCCACCACCAGGATGTGCCTCATGGCCATGGAGGAGGCAGACCTGCCGGATCATTGGGACATGCTGGACGTGGGGACCGGGAGCGGCATTCTTGCCATATACGGCTCAAAGCTCGGGGCCGGTGAGGTGGCCGCCATCGACAACGACCCCGAGGCGGTCCGCTGGGCCGAAAGGAATATTGAGATTAATGACATTCCTGCCCCTGTCGAATTATCCGTTACCCCGATTGAAGAGATCTGCAAGCAATACGGCATTGTAACG
>JBFYXR010000270.1:0-3405 GCA_041310455.1 Desulfobacteraceae bacterium
TGTTAATATTACTCTGTCCATCCTTATCTACTTTTATGCCTCCGCATAAATAATGTGCGGCCGGGACAACAGGGATAAGATCTTTTGTTATATCAATGCCCCTTGCAAGACAATGTTCATAGACATTAGGGAAATGATCCTTAAGGCCATCCGGTTCAAGGTGTGTGCAATCAAGCCAGACATGGTCATCCCCCCATATCTTCATCTCGTTATCAATAGCCCTGGCTACTATGTCGCGGGGGGCAAGCGATCCACGACTGTCATAACGGTTCATGAATTTTTCACCGGCAAGATTCGTCAGCACAGCCCCATAACCCCGCAATGCTTCGGTAATAAGAAATGAAGGCCTTACGTTTGGGTCATATAATGACGTAGGATGGAACTGAATAAACTCCATATTCTCAATCAACCCTTTAGCCCTGTAAACCATTGCAATACCATCCCCTGTCGCAATTTCAGGATTCGTGGTGGTAAGATAGACATTACCGCAGCCGCCTGTTGCGATGACAGTAATCCTGGATAGAAAAGTTGAAACTTTCTGATTAACAAGGTCAGCTACGTAAGCTCCAAAACACTGGATATCATTATTTACCTTTTTAACCTCTTTCCCAAGGTGATGCTGGGTAAGTAAATCTATTGCAAAGTGGTGTTCAAATATTTCAATATTGGGATCCTGCCTTACACGTTTCATCAGCACATCCTGAATAAACTCACCAGTCTTATCCTTATGGTGAAATATCCTGTACTCTGAATGACCGCCTTCCCGCGCAAGATCATAATCTCCGCCTTCCTGCTTGTCAAAGGAGACACCCAGTTCGATAAGCTCCTTTATCCTTTCCGGAGCTTCACTTACTACCATTTCCACCACCTCTTTATTACAATAACCATCACCGGCAACCATTGTATCCTGTACATGTTTCTCAAAGTTATCAGTCTGCCGGTGCACAGCTGCTATCCCTCCCTGGGCATAGCGGGTATTGCACTCTTCGAGGCTACCTTTGGTCACTATGGTTACTTTTCCTGACTTTGCAGCTTTAAGTGCGAACATCAGTCCCGCTATTCCTGAGCCTATTACAAGAAAATCTGTTCTTTTCTTCATAATCTGAATATTTGACCTTACCGACAAAGATACAAATAGATTTCAGGTTATATCCCCATCTCCTGCCTTCATTGACTCTTTTCAGGGTGTTGGTGGGCAATTCCCCGGCAAAGATCTTTAAAAGAAAGGACCGGCTGACCTGAAGAATTGTAAAACAGAAGTTTTTGAATTACTTTTGTCATCCGTTTGTGTTTAATACAAATTAATTATGGCCCTGGAAGATATTTTTAAAAAGCTGGTTGCACATTGCAAGGAATACGGTTATGTTTTCCCGTCAAGTGAGATTTATGATGGACTAAGTGCGGTTTACGATTATGGTCAGTATGGAGTTGAGCTGAAAAATAATATCAAGAAGTACTGGTGGGACAGTATGGTTTTGCTCAATGATAATGTAGTCGGCCTTGACTCAGCGATCTTTATGCACCCGACAATATGGAAAGCATCCGGACATGTTGATGCTTTCAATGATCCTCTTATTGATAATAAGGATTCAAAAAAGCGATACAGGGCCGATGTGCTTATAGAAGAGCATATTGCAAAGATAGAGGAGAAGATCACCCGGGAAGTGGAGAAAGCCCGGGAACGGTTCGGGGAAGCTTTTAATGAAAAAAAGTTCAGGGAGACCAATGCCCGAGTACTGGCAAACCAGACAAAGATTGATGAGATAAAGGCACGTTTTGTTAAGGCACTTAACGACACCAACCTGCAGGAGCTGAAACAGATAATTATTGATAATGAAATTGTCTGCCCTATCTCCGGATCGCGTAACTGGACCGATGTGAGACAGTTCAACCTTATGTTTGGAACAGAGATTGGATCTACCTCCGAAGGGGCAATGAAAATATATCTTCGTCCGGAGACGGCCCAGGGCATCTTCGTGAACTTTCTTAACGTTCAGAAAAGCGGCAGGATGAAGATCCCGTTCGGTATTGCACAGATCGGTAAAGCTTTCCGCAATGAAATAGTAGCCAGGCAGTTCATTTTCAGGATGAGGGAATTTGAACAGATGGAGATGCAGTTCTTTGTTAAACCCGGATCAGAGCTTGAATGGTTCAGTTACTGGAAAGAGTTAAGGATGAAATGGCACAAGGCACTTGGCTTCGGTGATGAAAATTACCGTTTCCATGATCATGATAAGCTTGCACATTATGCAAATGCCGCCACCGATATAGAATTCAAATTCCCTTTCGGATTTAAAGAGGTTGAAGGTATTCACTCACGAACCGATTTTGACCTTAGGCAGCACCAGGAATACAGCGGTAAAAAACTGCAGTATTTCGATCCTGAAAAGGGAGAATCATATATTCCCTACGTAATAGAGACATCAATCGGTGTCGACAGAATGTTCCTCCAGGTTATCTCGGCAGCATATGCCGAAGAGGCCTTGAAAAAAGAGGACGGGACATCTGATACACGTACCGTTCTGAGACTCCCTTCGTTCCTTGCTCCCGTCAAACTGGCCGTTATGCCGCTTGTAAAAAAAGACGGCCTGCCGGAGATAGCCTCCGGAATTGTAAAAGAGCTTAAATTCGATTTCAACTGCCAGTACGACGACAAGGATTCCATAGGAAGAAGGTACAGGCGCCAGGATGCCATTGGCACCCCGTACTGTATAACAATTGACCATCAGACTATTGAGGATGACAGCGTCACCATCAGATATCGCGATTCAATGGCCCAGGAGCGTGTCAATATTTCGCAACTAAAAGATATTATCACTGAAAAAGTCAGCATAAAGAGTCTTCTGACGATGATTTAAAAATGAACAGGGTTCTCGTTATAACGTACTACTGGCCGCCAGGCGGAGGAGCAGGTGTTCAGAGATGGCTTAAATTCTCAAAGTACCTCCCTGAATATGGATGGGAACCCATTATTCTGACTGTGGATCCGTATTATGCCGCCTATCCGGCTTTGGACAACTCGCTGGATAAAGATGTTCCTGAAACCATAAAAGTCTACCGGACAAAAGCAACCGACTGGTTCAGAGTGTACTCGAAGGATAAATCAGGAATACCTTCAGCAGGTTTTGCAACAAACATAGACAACACCCCCGCAGGCAGATTATCCAGATTTCTCAGAGGGAACTTCTTTATCCCTGACCCGAGAAGAGGATGGAACAGATTCGCCTTTAATAAAGCCTGTGAGCTTATTGAAAATGAAGGCATTAAGCATGTGATCACGACAAGCCCCCCGCACTCGACCCAGCTTATCGGCTTAAAACTAAAGAATAAATACCCGGGATTAAAATGGATTGCCGATCTGCGTGATCCATGGACAGACATCTATTACTATGATCTCTTCTATCC
>JBFYXR010000271.1:0-4806 GCA_041310455.1 Desulfobacteraceae bacterium
CGTGTGCTCTTCCGATCTTGATGTATTCACCTTTATTGATGTCAAGAATGGGGAGATTGAAAAGGTCAGCACAATACCTAATCAGTCCCATGTGCAAGGTGGATGCATGGTCCCGGTTAACCTGCTGGCCGAGCATAAAGTAAACGCACTGATCGTGGGAGGCATCGGAACCAGACCTCTTATGGGGTTCAAACAGGTCGGGATAAATGTATATTATGACGCAACACGCCCTGAAATAAGGCCCGTTGTTGAGGATCTCATTGCAGGCAAGTTGCCTGCAATAGAGGAAAACCAGGTCTGCGGCGGTGGAGGCGGACGTTAATCAAAAGGAGATTAAAATGAAGATAGCTGTTACATCCCAGGGGAAAGAACTTGAGTCCCCGGTTGACCCGCGATTCGGCAGGGCCGCCTATATCCTTATAGTGGATTCGGAGACCTCGGATTTTGAAGTAATTGACAACAAGGAAAACATCAACGCCTTGAAAGGCGCCGGAATACAGGCAGCGAGCAATATATCCAATAAGGGGGCCGAGGTCCTTCTTACAGGATTCTGCGGCCCCAATGCCTTTAAGACGTTGCAGGCAGCTGGGGTGAAAGTAGCGAACGATGCATCCGGCACTGTCAGAGAGGCGGTTAAGGCATTCATTGACGGAAAAATGGCCTTTGCGGATGAAGCGAATGCTGAAGGGCATTGGTAGATAAAAGCGAGGCGCAGGGCACAAGGCATAAGGTACAAGGTTTAAGGTAAATCTTTAACTCATTACTGGACCCCTGCCCTCCATTTTTTATATTAGATGTATCTATTAATCAGGAGTGAAATATGGTCAGATTATTATTGGTGGGCCGGGATAAAAACAATTTTGAAGATCTGAAATCAGCATTAAAGGGATATGAAGATATCGAATTAGGGTTGTCCGAGTCAGGAGAACAGGCGCTGGCAATAATTCCCGGGAAGGCCGTAGATCTTGTCATAGCTGACGAAGATCTCGGCGACATGACAGGTCTGGAACTCGTGAAGAGGATACTGAAGATCAATTTTATGATCAATTTTGCTGTGGTAAGCGGCTTGCCACATGATGAATTCCACGAGGCAAGTGAAGGACTAGGGATAATGCTTCAGTTGCCGAAGCGCCCCGGTGAAAAGGATGCAGAAGAGCTGATAAAAACCCTCAAGCTAATAAAGGGAATGTAAATAAATCAGGAGAACAGCATGCCCATATTTGATTATCTATGCAATGACTGCGGAAAAGAAAGCGAGATCTTTATGCCCAGGTCGGGCGATGAGCCTGTCTGCATGGCGTGCGGGAGTAAAAATATGAAGAAGATGATATCCAAACCGTCTTCTTTTTCAGGTGCGTCCGCATCCGGTTTCCCTGGACCCGGCGACACCTCATGCTGCGGATCAAGACCTGCCGAAGCCGGCTGCGCAGGTCCGGGAAGCTGCTGCGGAAAGTCCTTTTAACGGTTGCGTAACAGGAGAACATGTGGATATTTTAACCGACATTATTTCAACGCTGGATCTAAACGCTGTAGTCAGGGATATTCGCCAAGGGATGTTTCATACGGGTGTACTCACCCGGCGATGCGGCCTTGCAGCATCGCTTCCAAAGGATGCCCTCAAGCAGACTCCTCCCATGGTGAAAGAGCCGGGTCGTCTTCTGGAGAAAAGCGCAACGGAGTTGGTGAAGATGTCTTATTCGGACAGCATCCTTGAGGCAGCCATAGGCATGGCATCAATCAATTCCCTCATTGATATTGACGAGGAAAATTGCGTTGAGCTTAATGCAGGAGCCCTCATAGCTGAAAAGGCTAAAGATAAAAGGGTTGCAATAGTAGGGCACTTTCCTTTTCTGCACAAAATCAGGGAAATCTCAAAAGAGCTTAATATTATGGAAAAGAATCCTCGTGAAGGAGATCTCATGGAACAGGATGCAGGCGTTATTCTGCCTGAGGCCGACGTTATAGGCATTACCGGAACTGCCCTGACCAACCATACAATGGATCAGCTTCTTTCCCTCTGCAGGCCGGATGCCTATGTGGTTGTTCTGGGCGACTCCACTCCCCTCTCGCCTGTTCTTTTCGATTACGGTGTTGATGCTATCTCTGGAACAATGGTCATTGACAGTGAAACTGCCCTGAGATGTGTAAGCCAGGGCGCGAACTTCAGGCAGATAAAGGGAATCAGGCTGCTCACCTTGATGAAATAAAAAGGGAGAATTCCATGGATATCAATATAACCACACTGACAGAAAATACTGCAACCCGGGATTTCATAGCAGAGTGGGGATTATCCATGCTTATCGAAACGGATAATAAACGCATACTCCTTGATACCGGAGCCGGTTTTTCCGCCGCTTATAACGCGCAGCTTGCAGGTATTGATTTCAGATCCATCGATTTGATAATCCTGAGCCATGGTCATTTTGATCATACGGGCGGATTAAAGGATATCCTTACAAGAAGATGTAAGGCAATTGACATAATAGCACATCCTTCCATATGGGAGGCAAAGTATTCTCTGAGGGATAACGACAGACGATACATCGGCATACCATTTATGCGTGAACAGATTGAGGGTCTCGGCGCTCATTTTATCCTGTCAGACGAGCCTGTATGGTATACGGAAAATATCGTAACATCCGGAGAGGTTCCCTTTGTCACCGGCTATGAAGATACCGACCAGTCGCTGTACAGGATGAACAATAACAGCCTTATACGAGACAATTTTCAGGATGACCTTTCCCTGGCAATAAAGACAGACAAGGGGCTTGCCATATTCCTGGGCTGCGCCCACCGCGGCATGATCAATATAATCCGTCAATTTCAGAAAATAACCGGGGAGAATCGGGTGTACTCGATCGTTGGAGGAACCCACCTTATAAGCGCATCCCCTGAAAGGCTGGATAAAACAGTAGCTGAGCTTAAAAAAATCGGGATCAGAAAGCTTGGCGTATCTCATTGCACAGGATTCGAGGCGTCGGCCCGGCTGGCAGCGGAGTTCAAGGATATTTTCTTTTTAAATTCCGCGGGAAGCAGACATCAGCTGTTTTAATAGATACTGTCTTAGTGGTTGTTACATTGTCTTTATTAATAGGGGATACCCATTTAGAGCATAATGGATCTAAAGAGGGGAATCCAGGGAAGCAAAACACTTATATCTGGGCCTACCGAACACCATGAGTGATAACAAACGGGATTTTGACAAGGAAGCGGATCAATGGGATGATAATCCCGGACGGGTCAAAATGGCAAGTTATGTGTCTGATGCCATCATTTTACATATCCCACTGAATACTTCAATGCGGGCCAGGGATTTCGGCTGTGGAACAGGGCTTTTGACCCTCAGGATAGCGCCACTGGTGGGATCTATAGCCGGAGTTGACAGCTCACAGGGCATGTTGGATGTACTCAGGAGAAAGATTTTAAAACAGAAGATAAACAATGTGACGACGTCATTGATCGACCTTGATAAGGGCGATGCGCCGGCCGGCAACTACGACTTGATAGTGAGCAGCATGACGTTTCATCACCTCGAAAAAATAGTGCCTCTCCTTAAACTGTTCCATGAATGCCTCTCGCCTGGCGGATATATCTCTGTTGCAGACCTGGACCCGGATGACGGGCTCTTTCATAATGACAATAAAGGGGTCATTCATTTCGGGTTTGAGAGGACGGAAATGCATCAGGCTTTTACTGAAGCAGGGTTTGACAGGATTCATGATGTTACTGCCGCAGAGGTAGAAAAGGCGACGATAAAGAATGGAATAAGACGATTCACGGTATTTCTTATGATCGGACAAAAGACTAAAGCGGTCCATTTTTAAAAATAACATATTAAACAAGGAGACATGATATGGAACAAACACAAAACGCAGTTATGCCCCGCATCAATGAAAAGGCCCCGTCGTTCAAAGCAGTAACGACACAGGGAGAGATCAATTTCCCCGATCAATATGCAGGAAGCTGGGTAATTTTATTCAGTCACCCTGCCGATTTTACGCCGGTATGCTCATCGGAGTTCATGACATTTGCATCACTGGCAGATAAATTCGATAAAGTTAACTGTAAGCTTGTCGGATTATCGGTTGACGGATTATACAGCCATATTGCCTGGCTAAGGACATTAAAGGAGAAGATCGAATATAAAGGGATGAAGAATGTCGAAGTACAATTTCCTTTGATCGAAGATATTACGATGGAAGTCGCAAAGAAATACGGCATGATCCAGCCTGGAGAAAGCTCAACCAAGGCCGTAAGGGCCGTGTTTGTAATCGACCCCAAAGGAGTGATCAGGACAATACTGTATTATCCGCTTAGTTTAGGCAGAAATTTTGACGAGATATACAGGATAGTTGTAGGCCTGGAGACAGCCGATGCGTTTTCTGTCGCACTTCCCGCCGACTGGCAGCCGGGGGATGATGTTATCGTTCCTACTGCCGGCTCCTGCGGAGTGGCAAAAGAAAGAATGTCCGGGAAAGAAGATATTAAATGTTACGACTGGTTCTTCTGCACAAAAAAACTAGATAAGCAAAAGATATTTGATACGATAATGAAAAAACCCTAAAGAGCGGATGATGGAAAAATCTGCTTGCCGGAATAGTCGTTTATAATTCCCCCGTTTGTGACCGTTTCGGCAGGCAGAGTTATTTATATATGACGTCATAAGTATTGCAGCATCTTCTAATCTGGATACTTTGGAACCAAAATTCCTCCCCCTCTTAGGGGGAGGCTGGAGGGGGTCTTAAGACATCGATGAAGGAACACCTTAATCCTCCCCTGAGAGGGGAGGAGACTAATGCTGCATTA
>JBFYXR010000274.1:0-3809 GCA_041310455.1 Desulfobacteraceae bacterium
GCACGCCGATTGCCAACGGCGTTAAGATCATAGCAGTAATTTTATTTATCGGGGCATTCATTGCGGCCACCCATGATATCGCCATAGACGGGTATTACATGGAGGCACTTGATGAAAAGGGGCAGGCCAAATTCGTGGGCCATCGTGTCATGGGATTCCGCATTGCCATGATGACCGGGACAGGAGTCATCGTAACCATAGGAGCCGTGACAAACTGGTTTATCGGCTACCTGTCAGCAGGCATCCTGCTTCTCATCTTCTTCCTGTATCATTTTTTCCTTCTGCCAGTCGTTGAAAGGCCGAAGCGGACTGCTTCGGATATGATCAAGGGATATCTCAGGATGAAAACCCTTTTATTCCTGATATCGGCCGCCTTGGTTATACTTTTTTTCAAATGGATACTCGGCATGCAATGGACCGGACAATTAAAGGAAGCCGTTCCATTTATCGACAAGATAAATTTTTCAGGCTGGGTAGCGATCGGGTTACTAACAGCCCTTCTGGTCCTGGCCCTGCTTAAGGAAAGAATAAAAGGCCTGTTCTTGAAAAACGGTGAGTCTTTCTATTCAAGGGCCTTCATCTCCTTTATGGATCGTGATAGGATGGGGGTGTTCCTTGTTTTTATCGTCCTTATGAGGATAGGAGAATGGATGCTGACTTCCATGGCATCTCCCTTCATGGTCGATCTCGGGCTGAAAGTTCATTACGGATGGATATCGGGCGGGGTCGGCCTTCCGTGTTCTATTATCGGCGCTATGCTCGGAGGCTGGATGATCTCCCGTTACACACTCAAAAAGGTCCTCTGGCCACTCCTGCTTGCACAGAACCTCACAAACGTATTCTATATGTTCCTGGCCCTTATACTTGATAAATACTTGGCTTTAAACACAGGAGCAGACACGATCACACCAATGGGAGGTTACAATCTATTTCTGGTTGCCTCAGTATGCGGCTTTGATCAATTTGCAAGCGGGCTCGGCAATTCCGTATTAATAACAATTGTAATGAGAAGTTGTCTCACTGAATTCAAGGCTGCACATTTTGCGATAGGCTCAGGAATTTGGAATATAAGCAGCGTTATATCCGGCGTGATGAGCGGCTTTATGGCAGGATGGCTCGGCTACTGGCCATTCTTTGGAATCACATTTCTTGCATCAATACCGGGGATGTTGATGGTTTTTTTCATCCCATTTCTGGATGAAAAAAAGGGTTGAGCCGATCATCAGGCCCAACCTTATTTATTCTTTTATTTTTGTATTAACCTTGTACCTTGCGCCTCGTTCGACTCCATTCGACAAGCTCATGGTCCTGAGCAATGTCGAAGGACTCACGACCCTGAACCTTTTTTTATTCCGTAACCAGAAACGTATTAGGGTCCAGCCTGACCGATGTATCCGCCTTTACCGGGCTGTCATGATCCTTCAGGAGCTGAAGAAATATACCGGTCGGGGTGGAATTGAGCTGCAGGATCATGCCAAGCATCTCATCGACCCTGCTGCACGGATAGGGGATGCCCCTTTCATTTTTCTCCGTTATATGCCTGTGGGAGAGGGCCGAAAACCAGATCTCAACATTAAATTCCCCGGCCACGGCCTTGAATCCTTCAAGTGTCGACTTATCAGCGGTTTCAAAATTCAACCCGTCAACGATCAGACAGTCCGGCACAAAATCAAGTTTTTCCACAAACGTTCTGAGATTTTCCATCAAACGTTTTATCTCAAAGCTGTGATGCATGTATGCAAGGATCATCCTGTTTCTTTCAAAAAGCATCCTTTTTTCAGACTCATCCTTGATCTCTAGGGCCTTTACAAGATCCGAAAAGATCACGTTATAATAGGATGTAACCCTGTCTGGCGTATCCTCCAGGGAGACATGAACAAGCTTTTTATTGCTGAACAGCTTGTCAAATGCGATATGTATTAAACAGGCGGTTTTCCCTACACCGGCGCGCGACATGAGCACGCCGAGATTTCCGCGGCCAAGCTCCTTGCTGGAAGACAATTCGAGCAGCTTTAACGGGCTTACTTTAATAAAATCTTTCATTAGTTTTTCCCCTTTCTTGCTCCCTCGGCGAGGGTCTTTTTCAGTTCCTCTGCTATTGATTCGGGAACCTTTGAATATTTGGAAAATTCCATGGTAAATTCAGCCTTGCCCTGTGTGCTTGATCTCAGGGTTGTGGCATATCCGAACATCTCAGCAAGTGGGACTTCGGCATCGACGGTAGTAAACACGCCGTCTTCAGCGCAGCTAATAATTATGCCCCTTCGCTGATTGATTGAACCCATGACATTCCCCTGAAATTCCGAAGGACATTCCACGGATACCTTCATGATGGGTTCAAGTATTATCGGCTTTGCCTTGGCATAGGCCTGATGAAAAGCCCCGACCGCCGTCTGGACAAAGGCCATTTCCGACGAGTCAACGCTGTGATACTGACCGTCGTTGATGGTCATCCTCATCCCTAGTACAGGAAAACCTATCAGGCGGCCCTTCTTGAGACATGATTTAAAGCCCTTGTCTATGGCGGGTATGTATTCAGTCGGAATAACGCCTCCCCTGATGGCATTGACAAACTCATAGTTGTTGTCATCGGAAGGCTCCATGAATCCGGCAACCCTTCCATACTGTCCTGATCCGCCTGTCTGCTTTTTATGGATGTAGTTGAAATCTGCCCTGCTGGAAATAGCCTCTCTGTAGGATACCTGTGGCGCGCCTGTCTCAACCTCAGAGTTGAATTCCCTCTTCATCCTTTCGACGTATATCTCAAGATGCAGTTCGCCCATTCCTGAGATGATTGTCTCTCCTGATTCATGGTCGACGTAACTGCGGAAGGTCGGATCCTCCCGGACAAACCGGTTAATGGCCTTCGACATGTTTACCTCGGACTTGTTGTCCTTTGGTGTAATGCTCAGGGATATTACAGGCTCCGGCACAAACATTGATGTAAAGGAATACCTGAGTTTTCCATCCGTAAAGGTATCCCCTGAATAGCATTCCACCCCGAAAAGGGCGATGATATCCCCTGCGCTTGCCCCGGTGATCTCCTCCATTTTGTCCGCATGCATCCTTGCAAGTCTTCCGACCTTGATCTTTTTCCTGTCCCTGGAATTTATCAGGTCATCACCCTTTCTGATGCTGCCCTGGTATATCCTGATATACGTAAGCTGTCCGTACGGCGTGACCTCAAGCTTGAAAGCAAGCGCCAGGGTAGGTGCATCAGGGTCTGATGTAACTTCCACCTCCATGTCATCATGTTCCATATCCAGGGCGTAATTCCTGATATCAACCGGAGAGGGAAGATATTTAAGGACGGCGTCAAGCAGAGGCTGAACGCCTATATTCTTGTAGGCCGACCCGATAAATACGGGAATGAGTTCCCTGGCAAGGGTGCCTTTTCTTATTGCCGAATTAATAAGGTCCTCAGTTGCCTTTTCCTCCAGAACGGCCTCCATCAGCTCATCTGAAAACATTGAGGCGGTATCCAGAAGGTCTTCCCTGTATTCCCTGGCTTTGTCCAGCATGTTGTCAGGTATATCCTCTATCCTTATTTCCTCGCCATAGGGCCCGTCAAAATACATGGCCTTCATGGTAACAAGATCGATTATACCGGACAGATCCGCCTCCAGTCCTATGGGCAGCTGCATGAGTGCGGTCTTGTGGTTCAGCCTTGCGCGCAGCTGTTCATTGACCCTGATCGGGTCCGCCCCTGACCTGTCGCACTTGTTGACAAAGGCAACCCTGGGGACCTTGTAGCGGTTCATCTGCCTGTCGACCGTGATGGTCTGGGACTGAACCCCACCCACGGCGCA
>JBFYXR010000277.1:0-3440 GCA_041310455.1 Desulfobacteraceae bacterium
TGATATTGTTTTTCCGGGCTTCCCTTAAGAGCCGGGGCAGGCTGAAAAGGGGATTTTCATTAATCAGCTCAAATGGGATCTTCCTGCCGTTCTCATGTTCCGGGAGACATGATATCTGACTTAATACTGTATCCATGTCCAGTTCGCCGTAAAAACCTTTGTCTGTAGACACATCGCAGAAGCTGCAGCCCTTTGCCAGGATCCTGATCTTTTCCTTTTCTTTGTTTTCAATGCCTGAAGGATAATCAACATCGATCCATCTGTCGGCTGCCGCATAGGGGCAACCTATCTGCTGAAGGACCTGGCCTGTGGTGATCTTTATAGGGCTGAGTCCGTCTTTGCCGATTCTGTGCAGGTTATTCCAGTTAACGGAACGCAAGCAGGCTTCATCCCAGGCCTTAGTATTATTGGTTATTACATGGTCCTCCTGAACAATCAGGGTAACACCGGGGCTGGAAGCCCATATTTCTTTGTTTGAAATATTTTTCAGCAACGGGATGGCCTGTTCCGCCGGCCCTCTCAGGGAGAAGCTGAAACAATCTGAGACCCCCTTGAAACGGTGAGGGTGCTCATTCCACCGGATCTCACCTATGTAATCAGGATATGCCTGCGGTCCAGCCAGTATCGTAATTGCCCCTTCGTCCTTAAGCTCCTTCGCAAAGGAGAAAAGGTCCTCGCGGCCGCTCAGGGAGGAAAAGCCGATCACGGGCGTTTGTCTTCCGAAATAATCAGAAAGGTGTTTTTTAAACAGGGATTTGTCGTCAGCGTTCGTAACGGTTATGACGATGCATTCGTAATCGGTATTCTGTTCAATGATCGTGGCGGCCATCTGAGGGCCGAGGAGTCCGTAGGACTCTCCTTCAAAGTAGCTGGAGACGATTGCCATGCGTTGATTTTTTTTCATGTGAGAAACCCTCTTCATGCTTCGGTCCGATCAAAAACGAACCCTGCAGAATTTAGTGATTGGATTAAGGTTTTTTTAAGCTGACTGCTGAAAGCTGACCGCTGAATGCTTGTGTTAAATCCTAATTGCCTTTTTCTATTTTTTCAAATAAACTGCAAATTAAAAATCAGGGAGATTATTCACCAGAAAACATGCTTTCTCAAGAAGAATTAAACAGGTATGACAGACAAATAATGATCCCCGAGATCGGAAGGGAAGGGCAGGAGAGGCTCAAGAAGGCGAAAGTTTTTATTGCCGGGGCCGGAGGCCTTGGATCTCCCATAGCCATATACCTTGCGGTCGCAGGCATAGGGCATATCAGGATAGCGGATCATGACGTTGTGGACCCCAGCAACCTGAACAGGCAGATACTCCATTGGCACAGGGATATAGGCAGGGTGAAGGTGGAATCCGCCGAGGAAAAACTGTCCAGGATAAACCCTTATGTAAAGATCGAGGTTGTAAGGGAGACTATTGACGAGGCAAGCGTTGCCTCAATGACGGATGGTTTTGACGCTATTGTGGATGCCATGGATAATTTTCCCACCAGGTATATCCTGAACAAAGCGGCTGTAGAAAAAAACATACCGTTCTTTCATGGCGCTGTTAGGGGCCTTGAAGGCAGGGCAATGACCATTATACCCGGAAAGACTGCCTGTCTGAGGTGCATGTACCACGGCACCCCGCCCGCTGAAAAGTCACCGGTTCTGGGCGCAACGCCATCGATTATAGCCTCAATCCAGGTTACTGAGGTCATCAAATACTTTGTGGGGATGGGAGATCTTCTGGCCGACAGGCTGCTGATCTATGACGGCATGGGCATGACATTCAGGGAGTTCAGGCTGAAGAGGAACCCCGAATGCGATCACTGCGGAGTAGTAAAATAAATATATTCAAATATCATTATAAGAGGATTAGTTCGTGAGCATTGAAATAAGCCTTCATAAAACGCATCGTCGATATACCGACGGTAAAGAAATAATTGAGGTGACAGGAAATACGGTGGGAGAGTGTCTTAAGGAGCTCGTAAAGAAATATCCGCCGCTGGACAAGGAAATTTTTAAGAACGGAAAGCTGAACTCACTGATTGAGGTATACCTTAACGGGGCAAGCGCCTATCCGAACGAACTGGCCAGGCCTGCCAAGGACGGGGACAAGATCAGCCTTGTGTATATGCTTTCCAGCGGATGATTTGAATATACATCATCTGTGCAACCAATCAGGCTGTGAACAGGCACTGTGCCTCATTTATCTTATTTATCCTGTTCCCCGTAAATCCGGAAGAGTTCCTGGAAGGCGCGCAGAATGACGGGAAGCTTTGCCCCTGTAGGCAGGCCTGAGAGCCGCGGATAATGGGAGACTCCCACCTCCAGGAACCGGAAACCTGCGCGATGAACCTTAATGATCAATTCCGTCGAAATGGCTGCCCCGCTCGCGGTTAGATCTATTCCCTTGAGAACATCTCGCCTGATAAGTTTGAATGCGCAGTTCACGTCACGCACCTTTACCCGGAAAAGGAGACTGACCAGCAATCCCCACAGGTAGGCGTTGATTCTTCGATGAACGGGATCAGACCGATGCCTGCGATATCCCAGGACAAGATCCGTTTCGTCTTTCTTCTCAAGAAGCAGCGATAGTTCCTGCAGATCGAACTGGCGGTCCCCGTCAGTGAAAAATACCCAGTCATACCTGGCGGCGCTGAAACCGGAGATAAGGGCGCCACCATAGCCTTTATTCATTTTGTGATGCACCGGACGGATGCGGGAATCAATCATCGCCAATTGATCTATGATAACACCCGTACCGTCGCAGCTCCCATCGTTCACGGGAATGATTTCCCATTCCGAGGCAAGGCCAGGGAGTATCCTGCATGCCTCTCTGATCATTGATTCGACGGTGGCTTCTTCATTATAAGCAGGGAAGAAAAAAGAAAGGGATTTCACTTTTTCCATTGTAACATCTCCATCAGGGTGTTGTGTGGATCAGAACTGCCGGTGATGGCTATAAATAGAAACCGTTGTAGCTGCGGATAGCGCATTCCGGCCGAACAATCCAGATAAGACATTTCCATTGCTCTGTTAAAAAACGGCGAATTTGTACACGGTGATGCCGGAAAAGCGCTTCCGATCGACCATGCGGAGCCTCGGATCTGCCATCACTGCGCTCATGACCCCGGCGAACCCGCCTGACCACTGGTGATTATGAATCAAATATACATTTTGCAGGTCCGTTGCAGAGAGATATTCATCGAATTCATCCCTTATGAATTTCTTCATGTATCTGGTGGGTAGCCTAGCGGGTCGGCCGGGGGATGACTCCGCGTTTCCAGATTTCAAAATCCTTTCATAGTAATAGTCGAGGGATGTTTCCGGGGTCACATGAAAGATGATAAACCTCTCATGGCCCGCAGCGATTTCTGCATCGAAAAAGGACGCGACGGCCCGCCAGTCAGGCTTGGGCATCCAAACAGTCCATGCTTCATCCTTCGGACCCCACA